>NZ_NOLK01000143.1:0-21223 GCF_002245985.1 Nostoc sp. 'Peltigera membranacea cyanobiont' 232 | reverse complement strand
GCAGAGGGGCAGAGGGGAAAGAACTTGGTATTTGAACTCTCCCCTGCTCCCCTGCTCCCCTGCTCCCCTGCTCCCCTGCACAAGCACGGGCTTTGAGAGGTGTGGTGAGAAATCCGGGTAGAGCGACAGCAAAACCCAACCTGATATTTTGAGAGAAACAAAACTTGAAATCTTACATAACTGATTATTGTAAAGACGGCGATTTATCGCGTCTCTTGCCTTAACCAAACAATATTGACTCCTTAAGGCTGAATACGGTTTGATACAGCTAGGCGATTCTTTATTTGTGAGACAATGCGGCAAGTCGTTGGAATGCCGATGGGACTGGACTATTTACGAGATACTGGCGTATCAACTCGGCACACGCACCCGGACTTAACAACGAGGTATCGACTTCAAGATCGTAGATGCCAGGGATGTGGACTTCACGTTGCCATAACAGAATCGGAGGTGGCACTGGGGAGTCAGCTGCACTTACTACTTTCCACCCCGTGTTTTGTCGTCTTTCCATAATTATCTCAATTGGGCAGCGAACGCCTACGAACAAAACGGGTAATCCGTTTAAACGTCGGGCACTATCGGTCAGGATGCCCCGCTTCATTGCGTATGCGTCATGGTGTCCGACATCAACCACGACATTTAGTCCTAAGCGGCTGTGGGCGGCAATGGATTCATACATGGCACTGTACAGAATGGGAACGAGAGGTTCGAGGTCTTGGCGTTCTCCCCCTGGCCGCAGACCGATCCCAGGCTGGTATCGTGCGGGAGTCATTTGCATAAACCTATCGACACCCAAGTTCATCCATACACCATCAAACGTCTCCTGAATCGCTTCCACAATGCTCGACTTCCCCGATCGCGGAGTACCATTCAGGATGATAATCTGTCCTGGCTTTTGTGTCTGTTCCACAATTGCTCCTCGCATCCTTAGCAACTCTTAATAAATAGATGGCGTAGCAGTTAAGGGTGTGTTACGGTGTAGCGTAACGCACCCTACAAAACTCTTTAAAGCACTTCTGTTTTCATCCCCGCGTCAATTAGCTTTGACTCACAGGCTCTTTCGCCAAGAATTTCTCTAATTCTGTCAGCGCATCAGCATCAACCTTAGTTTGCATTGGGCAGAACTTAGGCCCACACATCGAACAAAACTCAGCAGTTTTATAGATATCTGCTGGCAGAGTCTCATCATGATATTCTTTAGCTCTTTCTGGATCGAGTGATAATTCAAACTGACGGTTCCAATCGAAGTTGTAACGCGCCTTAGAAAGTTCATCGTCTCTATCCCTTGCACCAGGGCGATGTCTAGCAATATCAGCCGCATGAGCCGCTATTTTATAGGCAATCAACCCATTCCGTACATCTTCGGCATTTGGTAGACCCAAATGTTCTTTGGGTGTTACATAGCACAGCATTGCAGTACCGTACCATCCAGCCATAGCTGCTCCAATAGCTGAAGTGATATGGTCATAACCAGGAGCAATGTCTGTCACCAATGGCCCCAAAACATAGAAAGGTGCTTCAGAACACTCTTCCATCTGTTTACGAACGTTGAACTCAATTTGATCCATTGGCACGTGTCCCGGCCCTTCTACCATCACCTGGACATCATCTTCCCAAGCTTTGCGAGTTAGCTGTCCCAGGGTTTTCAATTCAGCTAATTGTGCTTCATCTGAGGCATCATGGGTACAACCAGGACGTAGGGAATCTCCTAAACTGAAGGAGACATCGTACTTTTTGAAAATCTCAATAATATCTTGGAAGTGGGTATAAAGTGGGTTTTGTTTGTGGTGATGCAGCATCCACCGCGCCAAAATACCGCCGCCGCGAGAGACAATACCGGTGAGCCGATTTCTCACCAAAGGCAAATGCTCAATTAAAATCCCCGCGTGGATAGTTTGATAATCTACACCTTGCTGGGCGTGCTTTTCGATGATATGGAGAAAATCATCAGCAGTCAGATTCTCAATTGTGCCGTGGACACTTTCTAAAGCTTGATACACTGGCACCGTACCAATGGGAATAGGTGAAGCCTTAATAATGGCGCTGCGAATTTCATCCAAATTACCACCACCTGTAGATAAGTCCATTAAGGTATCAGCACCATACTTCACCGCCAGATGTAGCTTATCAACTTCTTCTTGAAGATTAGAAGAGTTGGGGGAAGCGCCGATATTAGCATTTACCTTACATTTGGAGGCGATGCCAATAGCCATCGGCTCTAGGTTAGTGTGATTAATATTCGCGGGGATAATCATTCGTCCCCGCGCTACTTCGTCACGAATGAGATCGGCTGGGAGATTTTCCCGTTTGGCGACGTAGTGCATTTCTTCGGTGATAACACCTTGGCGGGCGTAGTGCATTTGAGATACATTAACCTGCCCACGTCGTTTAGCAACCCATTCTGTCCGCATATTGTGATTCCTCTATAAACAGCTTCCCTCCGCTGGTATTACCCAGACTCAGGTGTTAAGGGTGTGATCTCAGCCTGGTTATGTAGGCACCCCTAGCATGGATGTAGTGTATCACTTTCGTTATCTCTGGGAGCAAGGGTGTTAACAATTTATGAGGCGAGGGTGGTGTTAAGCTGTTTTTTCAGAGTCTAGCGATGTCTACGACGGGCTGTGCCTACGCCTTTTCTGTTGAATAATGTCTAATACTGCCTTATGGATTTCCTCTGGAGTCATTGATGAGGGATAAGTCGCAGAGGGAGGTTTTGCCATCAAACGATCCGCAAGTGCGTAAAAAGCCTCTCGATCATCTCGATGTTCATAGCTATAGGTGTGCAAACATCTTGCGGTTGGTTTATAAAGCTGTAACTCGAACATCAGCAGAAAAAGATTGTTTGCAATAATTTCTAATTAGGGCTTGGGCATTTTCTCGTCGGTTTCCTGTAAATAAATTACATACTACTTCTTCGGATTGAGAGTAAAGATGTAATAATCCAAAGTCTTTCACCCGTGAATAAAGTAAGGGAACTGCTGCAAGAGCGAGTAAAGTTGCCTTTTTGCGATCGCGCTCTCTTGTTTCAGGATAATCATGATATGAAGATTGAAAATCCACTACTAAACAAGGTTTGTAGTCAGAATTCGTTATCAGAGCGTCCACACTGGAGGTAAAGAAAAACTTTCTTAGTTCGATATCAAGATTGCTGTCTAGTTCACAAAATTGGCATAAGCTAACCTGTGTATGAATTTTATAATTTTCATCTACGCAGGTTTGCAAAAACTCTAACATCCTTTCTTCATAAGGATTGACCAGCCTTTTTATTTTAACAGACATTACTGTTGCTCCATAAGGATTTTTCCAAAGTAACCAAGGAATTCTTTTAAAACTTCACTGGAAGTTATACACACTTGCCAACTGTAAGGAAATAGCTTGTCATCATTAATGACAAGATAGCAGTTGCTACTTCCTAAACTAGTGATATCAAATTCTTCTGGTAAATTAATAAAATTTTGTGCCTTTAAATCACGAAAGTCACTATCATCAGATATGTCACCTAGATAATATTCAAGTTCATCACGTTTGTTAAGTGTAAAACTCCCTGTTGTCGCACCAATTTCTACAAAATTTGGATAGCGAAGTTGCATTGATTTATAAAATATATTTTCTTTACTAGGTAAAATCCAAATTTTACCTAAAATAGAACTATAAGGTTCATTGTATGGATCAGAACCGTGGAAATATTCTAAACATAAAATATTATTTTCTAAGACATCCCTAGATACACTGACACATAAACCCTCTTTACGGGGTGTTAAAACCAGTTGATAACGTTTAGCTCCTTTTTTTGGATTCTTAAGTTTGTATCCCACATATTGAGATGTCCGACTCTCTTCAAACTTGTCATAAAAACCAAGTTTATCCAGCAGATTGGTAGCCAAAGACATTAAATCTTCCCCGCCTTCAATCACCTGGATATTTGTTGAAACCAAACGGGGAACACCGTTTTCTACCTCAAAACGCTGGATAACATCGTATATAATTTTTGACATGAATTAATTCCCAAAAACCTTGGCTAAGGTTCATGGGAATAGTGTAACGCTTATTCTAAAATAATCCAATAGTCTTAGCTAAGATTTTTAGATTTTATGGGAAGTGCTTATTTTCCCTATAGTTTGATGGCTATACTAAAGGCGATCGCACCCTCACACCCTTTAAGCAAAAGCTTTTAACCACAAGGTACTATGGAACGATCGCCTTGACTCTGTATAATTAGGCAACAACGAAATTGGTTGCACTTAGTGACAATCCACTGCTTAGTTGCGCGAATTCTACCTGAGAAAAAGCACCTCCGCTACCATCTTGGTCAAAGGACAGTGCGCCTGTAATATTGTTGTAAATAAATCGTTGAGCGATCGCACTCGCAACTGAACCGATGATAAACTGACTGGCTAAGAGTGTACCTACTGCTAAAGAGCCGCCGAAACCAGCAGCCGAAACTTGAATAACTTCGCCAGTCGGGTTGAAGTCATCAAGACTATCAATCCCTTCATTGTAATTATTGAACGCAAAGGTATCAGTGCCATCCCCCCCGTACAGAGCGTCACTACCTCTCCCTCCAGTCAAGAGATCGTTACCACTATATCCATATAGCACATCGCCGTTATTACCCCCCACAATCTTGTCAGCATAGGCTGTACCACTGATGTTTAATCGTTCAATCTTCTTGTAGCTAACTCGATTTGTGCCAGATGTTATTGAGCCTTGGTTAGTGGTTGCATTGAAGGTCGAGGTGATTCCTTTGGTAGTATCGCTACTGTAATTAACTTCCAAACTATCGTCACCTGTACCCCCATTTATTGTTTGAGTCACTAAAACAGAAGTGGCGGTAGATGAGGCGCTCAAATAAAAAGAGTCATCCCCATTTCCTCCATTCAAGGTGTTAGCACCCTTGACTCTATATGCGTAAAAAGTATCATTACCATCGTCTCCATTCACAATGTTATTACCAGACGAGTAGGAAATATTGAGGTAATCGTTACCTGCACCCCCACTAATAGTGTCATTGCCAGAAGTACCCCCATTGAGTACATCTTCACTATTGCCTCCCACGATATTGTCAGCGTAGGCTGTACCTGTGATATTGAATCGTTCAATATTCTTGTAGCTGACTCGACTCGTGCCGGCTGTTATCGAGCCTTGGTTCGTGATTGCATTGAAAGTCCAGGAGATTCCTTTAGTAGTATTGCTACTGTAATCGACTTCCAAATAATCGGAACCTTTACCCCCATCTATCGTTTGAGTCACTAAAAAAGAAGGAGCGCTAGATGGGGCACTCAAATAGAAAGAGTCATCGCCATCTCCCCCATTCAAGGTATTAGCACCATTGACTTTATATGCGGAAAATTTATCAGAGCCAGTTCCGCCTGAAATAGTATTTTTGCCAAAACTATCCTGAATCGAAAATTCGTCATTTCCTGTATCTCCATAAAGAGTATTATTCCCAAAAGAAGAAGATACATCTAAATAATCATTCTCACTTCCACCCTTGAGGATATTGTTGCCAGTGGTATGTGCAGCATAGATTTGATCGCTCTCAGAACCGCCGTCTAAGAGGTTTTTCCCAGAAGAAGAAGAAACATCTAAATAATCATCCCCACTTCCGCCTTTGAGGGTATTGTTGTCGGTAGTCTTTTTAGCATAAAGTCTATCATTGTCAGAGCCGCCGTCTAAAAAGTTCTTCCCAGAATAATTACTAATATTCAGGACATCATCACCCTCAAAGCCATTGATGCTGTCATTACTCCCGAAACCATTGAGGATGTCATTAGCATCAGTTCCATTGATAATTGCCATAATTTCTACCTAAATCACTTTTTCAGAAACTTGAGATATCAACCTGCCAGTATTGCTGTTTTAAGGCACAATAAATTAGCCAAAAGTTCGGACTTTCGGTATAGTTTGTGTCAACCGGAAAAACACTAATTTTTTAGTGAATTTCAGCTTTTAACTGGCTTATAAGCATTATTCAGCTAACCTGCTGCATAAAAGCATTGGTTAATTGCATTACTATAATGTTTGTTTTTATAAGTGTCACTATTTGGAATAGTATTTTCCCCTACTTCACTTTACTTATCTATTTTTTTAGTTTTTAGAATAGCTATTTACGTATTATTTACCTGATTGAAACAAGAATCCCACCCTTTCAAGGTGTGGAAGCGTTAAAGTAGACCTAGTTTAAAATTGGGAACTTGTGGGATACCTAGTAAGTAATTATGAAATGACAGCAATATTTTTCGTTTTCTTTTTTTGGCGAAGGTATTGTTAACAGAACTTGTCTTTTAACTTTAGCTGTGTGATACTTGCGTTTTAATTCATAAAATTCTATATTTTTGCCCGATTCTCTTCCGGCGATCGCATTAAATAGAACTACACAAAAAAACTAGAATACTAATAAAGAAACCTCTAAAATATTTTATTATGCCAAACCATCTCTCTCGCTGCCTTGAAGGAAAGTTTAAGGCAGTGAGAGGTTTGTCGAACTGGCATTACTTTTAGCTGAGTACAGCTACTTTCGCGTGTTTGTTAACGTAGTCTATAAATAATTGCTTCAGCCGGGGACTAACGCCAGCGTGTTCAAAGAATCCAAAACCCAGATTCCTAGCCTTGGCTAAGGTTTCCTCTGGTGTTAATCCTTCCTGGATAGCGATACTTAATAGCGCAATTCCAGTCGAACGCATCCCGGCTGCACAATGTACAACTGCTGGTTTAGGTATTTCTTCTAGTGTCGTGAGGATTTTGGTAATCACCTCTTCATTCAAGTTTTTTAAATCCACCTTGAGTGGAACATTTGTATAATGCAGCCCCAATGCTTCCGCTACTTTTTGCTCATCCTTGGAAAATCCTAATTCATCAGGCGATCGCAGATTTAGAATGGATTTAAAACCTTCTTGGATAGCTTGCTCAAGCTGTTTTGGGATGACTTGTCCTGTGGTTGTCAAGTTTTCGTTAATCTGTATGGCGTTGATCACATTCACTCCTTTTGACTTTTTAATGGCTTCCAGCTTGGTAAATACTCTAATCAGCAAGCTTTGAGAAGATATTCAAATAAACACGGCAAAACTAGCTAAATATCAAACGATATTGCTTGATTACTTCAAAATTTGCCTTTTGAAGTTAATTATTTTATTGCTTTATTCATAATATACGGTTTATCGATGGGCTTACCGGATATTAGAACTAATTATGGTTTTTAGCGATATGTTTACATTTTAGAAGTTATACTATTGAGCAAGTTGGGGGAGCAATTAGCTCAGAATTTTCGTAAACAAGTCCATAAATAATGACTGCTACAGGCTAACTCTGTTCTCTATTCATTGGCATAAGGTAGCGATCGCATCCGGGGAATTAGCCCAGTCTCCGTGCCTTCTCTAGAGGAGATAGCGATCGCAATTCCAATACTGAGTTAGTCATTTGTCATTAGTCATGAATAATCAATGCCCAATGCCCCATGCCCAATGCCCTAATTCCAATCCTGTTCGTCTTTTTTACCACGACTTTTGTAAATACCCCCTAAATCGTGAATTTTGTGAGTCTTCTCAAAAAGCTCGGCCTCAGTCAAACCCCACTGCTGCAAGACTTTATCTAGGTCTTTTTGGATATCCCTCGCCCCTGGAAAGCCTTGATAACGCATTCGCAGTCGGGCTAATTCTGCTAAGTTATAGTCTGTCGCCTCTTGAGCGAGTAAGATATCAATAAGGGGGCGATCGCGATTATAAAGAGGGTGTTGTTGGTCTTTACCAACCGTTGGTTCAGTCATGGTCAGTCCTGAGTGTTATTAGCGGATAGCTAGGGTTTAGCCCCTTCTAAGTCCTGAGTTCTAAGTTTAGCCGAGAGCAGAGGAGCAGAAAAGGCAAAAGAAAATCATCTTCTCCACTGAAAAAATAATTGTAAAATTGAGAACAGACGCGATTAATCGCGTCTCTCCTAACTCCTCTTAGACGGCTAGTACACCTGATGTCTTACGGCTCTCACCACTGCCACTTAACTTTAAATAAAGTTACATTAGTCCTTAAGAAAATACAAAAAACTTTAGATGAGGGTGAATTTTATCTCACCCAAAGTCCAAGCAGCGAGGGAGCAAGAACCCATTATGTTTGAACACTTCACTTCCGAAGCCATTAGAGTAATTATGTTAGCTCAGGAGGAAGCACGTCGCCTGGGACACAATTTCGTAGGAACTGAACAAATTCTCCTGGGTTTGATGGGAGAAGGAACTGGGGTTGCTGCTAAAGTGCTGGCCGAATTAGGCGTTACCCTCAAAGATGCCCGCCGCGAGGTAGAAAAAATAATTGGTAGGGGTTCTGGCTTTGTACCACCAGAAATTCCTTTCACTCCCAAGGTGAAAAGCCTCTTCGAGCAATCTTTTAAAGAAGCTCATAGTCTGGGACAAAATTACATCAACACTGAACATTTACTCTTAGGATTAACCGAGGCTGGTGAAGGTGTAGCCGCCAAAGTTCTGCAAAATCTAGGGGTTGACTTTAAGACTGTCCGCAGTGCCATAGTTCGCCGTTTGGGTGAAAATGCACCGGCTTTCGCTGGTAGTGGTAATCAAAAGCGCACCCAACCACTAACGATGGAAGAATATGGCAGAAATTTGACCAAATTAGCGCAAGAAGGCAGACTCGACCCCGTAGTTGGTCGTGAGAAAGAAATTGAGCGAGCGATCCAAATTCTCGGTCGCCGCACTAAGAATAACCCGGTGTTGATTGGTGAACCAGGAGTTGGTAAAACTGCGATCGCAGAAGGTCTAGCTCAACGAATTATCAATCAGGATGTTCCCGAAACCTTACAAGACAAGCAAGTTATCAGCCTCGATATGGGGTCATTGGTAGCTGGAACTCGCTTCCGTGGCGATTTTGAAGAACGCATCAAAAAAGTCGTGGAAGAAGTTCGCACTGTCGGTAATATCATTCTGGTAATTGACGAAATTCACACCTTGGTCGGCGCTGGTGGTACAGAAGGTGGTTTGGATGCAGCGAACATCCTCAAACCTGCCTTAGCACGGGGTGAACTCCAGTGTATCGGCGCAACTACCCTTGATGAATATCGGAAGCACATCGAGCGGGATGCCGCCCTAGAGCGACGTTTCCAACCAATTATGGTCGGGGAACCCTCGGTAGAGGAAACCGTACAAATTCTTTACGGTTTGCGCGGTGCTTACGAACAGCACCACAAAGTCACAATTTTGGATGCGGCACTTGTCGCCGCCGCAGAATTATCAGACCGCTATATTAGCGATCGCTTCTTGCCGGATAAGGCAATAGACTTAATTGATGAAGCTGGTTCTCGCGTTCGTCTGCGGAATTCTCAAAGTTCTCCCAATAAAGAACTCAAGCGCGAACTTGCTGGCGTTACCAAAGAAAAGGAAGCAGCAGTCAGAGTCCAAGATTTTGATAAAGCTGTAACCCTGCGCGACCAAGAGTTAAAACTCGCAGAACAACTGCAAGCAACATTTACAGCAAACGAGCAACCTGTCAACTGCACCGTCGTTGATGAAGAAGACATCGCTCAAATCGTTGCCTCTTGGACTGGCGTACCAGTCAACAAACTAACGGAATCTGAGTCAGAATTGCTTCTCCACCTAGAAGACACTCTGCATCAACGGCTCATCGGTCAAGAGCAAGCAGTTTCAGCCGTATCTCGCGGTATCCGTCGCGCCCGTGTCGGCTTGAAAAATCCCAATCGTCCCATTGCTAGCTTTATCTTCTCTGGCCCTACCGGAGTCGGTAAAACAGAATTGGCGAAGGCATTAGCTTCTTACTTCTTCGGTGCAGAAGATTCGATGATTCGGCTAGATATGTCCGAATACATGGAAAGCCACACCGTCTCTAAGTTAATTGGTTCGCCTCCTGGTTATGTCGGATACGACGAAGGCGGACAACTTACAGAAGCCGTGCGGCGAAAGCCTTACACAGTACTGCTATTCGACGAAATCGAAAAAGCACACCCCGATGTATTCAATATGCTGCTGCAAATCTTGGATGACGGTCATCTTACCGATGCCAAAGGTCGGAAAGTGGACTTCAAGAACACGCTGATCATTTTGACTTCCAACATCGGTTCCAAGGTGATTGAAAAAGGTGGTAGTGGTTTAGGCTTTGACTTTGACACTCAAGCCGACGCTAGTTATAACCGCATCCGCACCTTGGTAAATGAGGAATTGAAAGCTTACTTCCGCCCTGAGTTCTTGAATCGTCTCGATGAAATTATCGTCTTCACCCAACTTTCTAGGGATGAAGTGAAGCAAATCGCTGAGATTATGCTTCGTGAAGTTTCTAAACGCTTGACAGAAAAGGGAATTATTCTGGAAGTTAGCGATCGCTTCAAAGAACTTGTAGTCCAAGAAGGCTATAACCCCAGCTATGGTGCTAGGCCATTACGTCGGGCAATTATGCGCCTCTTAGAAGATTCTCTTGCTGAAGCAATGCTGTCTGGTCAAATTGCAGATGGAGACACAGCGTTTATCGATGTTGATGATGACTCTCAAGTGAGAGTACAAAAATCAGAAAAACGAGAATTGCTCTTGGCAAATGTTGGCTAATTTTATACCCGATCGCTTTTTGTTGTAATATTTGAGTAATACTCTAGCCTCTCATCTAAGTAGAGGCACTAGCAGGGGCATCTCTGACAAACATAAAGTGAAATGGTATTATTTCTTACCCCCAGTATTTCTACTGGGGGCTTTTTTATGCAATTTTATTTTTAGTGGGCAATACCCACCTACCCACAGGTGTTTATAATGAGTTTAGGATATAGCAGCATAGCAGCAATATGATTGAAAATCAGGACTTCCAAATAGTTAAAGATAGTGCCAAAACTGATGACAAAGGACGATTAACCTTGGGTACTGTTGCCAAAGCAAAGACCTACCGAGTCCTCATCAATCAGGTAGGACAAATTCTGCTAGATCCAATTGTAAACATTCCAGAAAGAGAACTTTGGATATGGCAAAATTCTGTAGCTCGTAGCTCATTAGAAGTTGGTATAAAACAGGCAAGTTCTGGTGAACTTCACGACTTAGGTTCATTTGCTCAGTATGCGGATCTAGAAATTGATGAATAGAATGTCTGTACGACACAAAGATGTCACCGGGACACTAACCCTGGACTTTGATTTCAAAATATAATCCTTATCACAAGGGCTAATCTATAGGAATCTGGTTTGATTCCTGAAAATATACGTAGGATGTGTTAGCGACAGCGTAACGCATCAAACCCGTGATAATAGTGCGTTACGAACTCCGTTCTAACACACTCTACAATACCTAATTTCGTTCAAAACTCAAATAGGATTCCTATACCACACTGAGCAATAGTGAATTTTAAGATAATATTTTCAACCGAGGCTAGTACAGCACTAGCTAAACTACAACAAACAGACTCTAAGAAGTACCAAAAAGTTTTAAAAACGCTGGGTTTAATGGAAACAAACCTAAGACACCCTAGTTTGAATACTCATAAATATGAATCTTTATCAGGGCCTAATGGAGAAGAAATTTTTGAAGCTTATGTAGAAAACAAAACACCTGCTGCTTTTCGAGTTTTTTGGTATTACGGATTTGAGCAAGGAGTTATAACCATCCTAACTATTACACCTCATCCTTAATGACACCATTGCAACTTAGTGTTAGCGGTAGATATGGCATCTTATTTTTACAAATAACTTATTTCTATACTGATTCCTCTGAGAACAATTCTGATGGCACTTCACTTTCAACTACATTCTCAGAATCACCAGATTTAGAAAACCCATCTACTGCATCTTTAATAAAACCAGCAACAGGTACCGCGATTAGCAAACCTAATACTCCAGCGACATTGGTTCCTACAAGTAAAGCGATTAACACCCAGATTGGTCTAAGTCCAGTAAATCTGCCTAAAAGCCGTGGTGCGATCGCCTGATCGATTAACTGGTCAATGACAACAGCTACAGCAAAAACCTTTACTGCTAGCCAAAAGTCATGTGTCGCTATGATTAAAGTTATTACAACAAGACTGACGACATCGCCAAAGGGAATTAAGCTCAAAAGCCCAACTCCCAAACCAAAGAGTAAAGCAAACTGGACTTGAAAACCTAAAAACAATAATGTTATTGAAACTCCCATCAACAAAGCCAATGTTACCTGACCAATCAAGTAATTTTGGAAATTTTGCTGAATAGATTGGCTTACCTGTTGGGCAAAACTCCCCGGTAACTTCTTAAATATCCCCTCCCAAATTCTTGGGCCATCTAACAACAGGTAAAAAGTCAGCACTACTATGATTAATGCATCAGAAACACTATCAATCGTGTCTATAATAATGCTTAAAAGTTTATCCGTAACGAACTCTAATTCATTAGGTAATTGATCGGTTACTTGTGCTAATAGCTGACTTAAATTCACATTTAATTTGTGCCTAAAGAACCAATCATTTAAAACTTGAAGTTTTTCTTCACTAGAATCAATCCATTGGGGGAAGACTTTAACCATTTCATTAAATTGCTCTAACACAATGGGTACTAAAGTGATACCTAGAGCAACGACAATTATCAATGCTGATATAAAAACTAATGATACTGCATAGCCACGTTTCACTCCTCGCTTTTGGAGAATGGCAACGGGATAGTTTAAAACGAATGCAAGCAAGGTAGCTAAGACAAGAATTGCGACGACAGGTTGAAAATTTTTAACAAGCAAAAATACTAGCCAACCATTGAGAAAGACTAGAGGAAATAGCAGCGTAAAAATTAACCATTTAAGTAGTTGATTGAGTGAAAAATTCATAATTAATTTAAAACTAAAATTATTCTAGTTACTAGATTTAACCTGGGAATTAAATATACTCAATCACAAGCGAATGAGAAAACTATTCCCAATTCCCAATTATTAACTTTCAGCAAAAGCTAAAAATTGCTCCTCATTTATTCGCCCTGCTTGATACAGAGTATTAGTAATTTCCGAAATAGTTAAAACCGCATGACTACAATAACCATTTTGCTGTAACCTATTTTTCACACCCTGTTCGTGGTCGATCAATACCACAATATCATTAACATTTAATCCTGCTGATTCCAACTTTTCTGCTCCTTCCATGACACTTTTACCACTGATAAGAATATCATCAACCACTACAATTGTTTCACCAGGATGAAAATTACCCTCAATTACTCTCCGAGTTCCGTGGGCCTTCACTTCTTTGCGGGGGAAAATCATCGGACAATTAAGGCGCAAAGCTAAACCAGTCGCTGTGGGTAAAGAACCATAGGGAATACCTGCTAATCTATCAAAATTGAGATTCTTTAAAATATCCTCATAAGCTGTGAGAACTTGATTAAAAACTTGGGGGTTAGAAATAATTTTGCGTAAGTCGATGTAATAAGGAAATATCGCTCCTGATGCTTGGACAAAGCTGCCAAACATAATACAGTCAATGTCATAAAGTTGTAAAATCAAGTCCTGGTGGGGGTGCTGATTTAGGAAACAAACATCAGGAAACCACACAGAACATGTGGAATTTTCATAAATAATTTCAGTTTTTATTTGATTAATTTCTGCGCGTAGAGACTTGACTTTCTCTGATAGTTGTGCGTTTCCCAACATATCTTGAGGAACAGGAATTAGCAAACCATCACCGTTAGTATTCAAGCCTGCTTCTAAAATTTGCTTCAGGTTTAACCCTTCAGCCCAGATGCTACGCGCCATAATAATTCTTTCTGGTGCGATCGCTCGAATAAGTGCTAAAACTTCAGGATTTGTAGTTCCCACTTCCAAACCCAATTGTTCTGGAGTTCCCCAGGTTTTTGATTCTTTCACCACCTGTAAATAAAGGGGTGACTCGTTTGTAGGATATTGCTGTAGAGCTTCTGCACCTGGATTAGAAGTACAACATAAAATAAACACTGCCTTATCAGGATAGACCAAAAAAGGTGCGACATGATCTTGTCCTGTATAGGGACTAAGAGTGATTGCATCTAAATGCCATTCTGTAAACACAGTTTGGGCAAAAATGGTACTAGTATTTAAGTCACTATGTTTGGCATCTAAAATAACTGGTATGTGCGCTGGAATAGCTGCTAAAGTTTTGTACAGCAATTCTAAACCGGGAATACCTAACGCTTCGTAGAAGCCAAGTGTCGGTTTATAAGCACAAACGTAATCAGCAGTTTCCGCAATAATGAATTGTAACCATTTCTCCAAACCAGCGATTAGTTCTTCAGATTCATAACGCACAGGCATCATCTCTGGATTGGGATCGAGTCCTACAAATAGTAAGCTTTGATTTTGTAAGATATTACGATTCAATTTATCAAAAAAGTTCATTTTTTTTAAAGAGTCATTAGTTATTTGTCATTTGTCATTTATCATTTGTCATTTGTTCTCGCATTTCCTTATCTCCATGACCAGAGTTTGTTTACTAAAACATTGATTCTGTTAGTTGAGTGCCTCCAGCTTTTTGCCCTAATCGAGGGTGAATTACTGCAAATAAAATAACTATCGGCACTGAGGCAAAGTGAACAATTCGCAATGCTTGCCAATTACCAAACAAATCCACAATCCAGGGAAATTGGGCAGGTTTATACATTCCTATTCCTGTAAACAAGGCCAGCAGCAAGATAGGAATAATTGCTGTATACGCAATCCGATGCCAAGCATAAATTAGGCGCTGGGAATTATGACTTTTTTGTAATGCTTTGAAGTCATTAGCACCTACAAACCGATGTCGCCAGCGTCGGGTAATTAAAACGTAAATTCCATACCACAAGAGATTTAGTGAAAATAACCACATTGCGGCAAAATGCCAGTGTCTACCCCCTGCAAGCCAACCTCCTAAAGTAAATATCGGAGGAATGTGCAAACCCGCACGTCCACCAAATACAGGGTTGGCGTTGTAAATTTGTAGCCCACTGGTGAGCATGATAAATAGACTGATGATGTTACACCAGTGGAAAATTCTGGCTGCGATCGCTTGAGTTGGAGGCTTTCTAGTTTGAGAGGGGGTCAAAGTCATAGATTTTGACTGATAAAATTTGCTGTTTATCTGTCTTGGGTAAGTGGCCAAGCAAGTTTGCGGGTGGGTATTACTCACCTTTACTTTTTCATCCCATGATTCAGTATTTTGACATTGATGGTCTACATCTGCTGTTTTAACTGTCAGTTTAGGTAGGCTGAAGCGTTTTTCATGGGTTCAACCATTGCAGGAGTATACGCCGATCGTCGCAGAAACTGTACTGATGGCTTGTGCTGTAATTTAGGCGTTCAGAAGAAAAAACCAAATTTATCGACCTGCATTGTGAATGTAGCGATCGCCTGACTTCCAAAAATTAACGCCTCTTACCCAAGGCTAATTACTTAGAAGCTGGCGTGTTGTCTAATAGCGGCATAGTGTCTTGCTGTTGTGTTCATCTCAATGACCAACTCTGTGCCTTGACCTAATTGAGAATTACACTTAAGTTTACCTTGATGTTTTTCAACGATAATTTCCCGACTAATTGATAGTCCCAATCCCTTAGCTTTACCTACTGGTTTGGTAGTAAAAAATGGTTCAAATATCTGTCTTTGAATCTGTGGAAGGATGCCTTTCCCGTTGTCAGAAATGCGAATGATAATTTTGTGTTTTTTTTCTTTCCGTTTGTCATTTACCCAAAGTTCATTACTATTTACTAATGACAAATGACTTCTCACAATTTCTGTATGAATAAAAATTTTGGGAGTAAAGGAATAATCATGCTTCATCCTTTCTTCTAAAGCATCAATGGCATTAGTTAAGATGTTCATGAATACCTGATTTAAATCGCCAGGATAACACTCGACTAAAGGCAATTCCCCAAAGTCTTTAATTACTTCAATCCCGACTCGATCGGGCTTTTCTTTCAAACGATGCTGCAAAATTCTCAGAACACTATCAAGTCCTTCATGCAGGTCAACCTTTTTCATTTGACCTTCGTCAAAGGTTGAAAAATTCCGCAAGGCGAAAACAATTTCTTTAACGCGCTCAGATCCGGCTCGCATTGACCACAGTAATTTTAAAAAGTCTGTCTTTACGAAACCAAGGTCGAGGCGTTGCAGATGTAAGGCTATGACTGGTGTCGGTGTGGGATAGTAATGTTGGTAAAGTTCAATGATTCTGATTAAATCTTCGGCGTATTGACTGGCAGGATGGAGATTGCCGTAGATAAAGCTAACGGGGTTGTTAATTTCGTTAGCCATATCCGCCACCAGTTGACCGAGGTTAGCCATTTTCTGGTTCTGCAATAACTGCCTTTGGGTATATTTGAGTTCTTCGAGGGTAGTTTCTAGCTGCTGTGATTTTTCCCTAACTTGGTCTTCCGCAGACTGGCGTTGAGCAATTTCTCTTTGGAGTTGTTCAAATAGTTGGTATTGTTGAGTAGCGTAGGCGCAGCCCGTCGTAGACATCGCCTTATCGTGACTAATATCCTTGTGCGTCCCCGCCATTCGTACTGGTTTACCGAATTCATCCCACTGAAATACTTTGCCACAAGCCAAAATCCATTTCCATTCGCCGGATTTAGTCAACATTCGCAATTCGACTTCAAACACAGGCGTGAATCCTTCCAGATAATCATGCAACACCTGGTGAATTCTCGGTAAATCTTGTGGATGTACAAGTTGCTCAAAGGATTTATGCTCATGAGCGATTTCGTCTACTCCATACCCCAGAATGCCCTTCCACTGGGGATCGTAATAAGTTTTATTGGTTATGAGATTCCAATCCCACAACCCCAAGCCACTGGCTATTAATGCCATTTGTAAAGCGGCTTGTGAACATTGACAAGGATCTAAATTTTCTGGAGATAAGTCTTTTGATTCTGGGAAACTCTCGGAATCTTGCACTAAAAATGGAGCTTCCGGTTCATGGGTAGCGGGTTTTTCGATATGCATAGCTGCTGGTACGGTGAGGAAGATATCCTGTAGCTCTCTCTCTACGCTGTCTTAGCACCCTGACGATTTTATGGATAAATCGTCTACTTCGTTAATTGGGCTGTAACTTCGGTTAGAGATATATCAGCCCAGATCGTCAATTTGGATGGAATTTACAAAAAGGTAAACGGACGAATGTAACCTCTGTTGCGATCGCTGCGGCCATTTTTTATAAAAAATAGCTACATTGTGTGCATCTACATTCTAAGATATGTCTAAAAAAAGTAGTTAGAATCACATAAAATCACCTAAAAAGCATTAAGTAATTAACGCTACAAATAAGAGCTAATAGCCCAAGTCCACTCAAGTGGACTCAAACCTTTTCTCAGTCTTCTTTAGAAGACTTTAGCTATTAGCTATAGGTTTCTAACCTATGGCGGGTGATGCAACAGATACAATATCTCGGACTTACGAACTTGAGTTTAATAATTTTAGGTAAGCAATGTATCCGACGACCTACGCCTACGTCTTTACAACACCATTATTCGACCTCTGAACTCGGAGGTTCGACCTTTTAACTCGGACATTCGACCTTTTAGCTCGGACGTTCAACCTTTTAGCTCGGACGTTCAACCTTTTTACTCGGAGATTCGACCTTTTTACTCGGAGGTTCGACCTTTTTACTCGGACGTTCGACCTTTTAGCTCGGACGTTCGACCTTTTAACTCGAAACTCCGAGATAAAAGCTTGAACGTTGAGGCTAAGAACCTGAATTTTAATACTTTGAGGTGAAGCAATGCCTGAGTTGAGCTACACCTACGCAAAAAATTGCTGGAACCACAGGAGATAGAGGCGGATGATTTGAACGAATAAGCGGTAAAAGTGACATTTTGCACTGTAACAAACCCTTACTCCCAGCCCCACTCCTTACAATGGAGAAGGGTTTTATTCATTTTCCTTCTTGAGGGAATCTCAAACTCAACACACCAACTGATGCAATTTGATACCCAACTGCTACCACGCATTAATGCCACATCCAAGAGAGAAAATGGTAAACAATATTATGTAGATGCCAAGGGAAATCGTTTCCCTAGCGTGACTACAATACTTAATGCCACCAAATCACAAGCAGACAGAGACAGATTATTAAACTGGAAAGCGCGTGTTGGGACAGAAGAAGCTACCCGCATTACTACATCTGCTAGTCGTCGGGGAACCCAAACACACAAACAAATTGAGCGCTACCTCCTTGGACAAAACCCTGTTTGTCCCGAAGCGAGTCGCCCTTATTGGGAGAGTATCAAGCCAGTTTTACAAGAAATCGACACAGTTAGACTCGTAGAAGGCTCTGTTTTTCATCATGATTTGAGCTATTCTGGCAAAGTTGATTGTATTGCCAGCTATCAAGGTATTCCCTGTATTTGCGAGTGGAAAACAGCAGACAAACCCAAAGGCTCAATTGAGCATTTATATGAACATCCACTGCAACTTACGGCATACATAGGAGCAGCCAATGAGTATTATCGAGATTATGGCATTCAGCTAAAGCACGCTCTTTTGGTAGTAGCGATTCCAGAAATGCCAGCAGAGGTATTTTGGTTTGAATCAGCACTCATCAAAGATTACTGGGAGCAGTGGGAAAAAAGAGTCGCCCAGTTTTGGGAACGCAAAAGTGTTTGGGGTTAGTCAATGGCATTGCAGAGAAGTTTTTAGCAGATATGAAAATTTCCCGATTTAGAGTTAGAGGCAATTATTAGTAATTAAAGTAAAGGAGTCAGCAATCGAGACACTCTCACCGCTAACTTGAACCAAAAAGGTTTTTTATCGTACTCATCAAGATCGACAGCAACACAAACAGCTAAATCATCCTCTAACATCTTTTTGACACTTTGGATAAACCCAAGTTCGGTAATAAAACCCATAACTTCAAAGTTGAGAGAAAAAGAGCGATTATCTAAGTTAACAGTTCCTACCCCTGCTATCTTCTCATCAATGACTATAATTTTCTGGTGCATAAACCCATTTTTGTAACGATACAACTTGATACCGATTTTTTCCATTTCGGTGTAGTAAGAGAAGGAACATAAATAAACAAATAAATGATCGGGTCGATTTGGTAAGAGAATTCGCACATCTACACCTCGCATTGCTGCCAGTTTTAAGGCTGACAATGTTGCCTCATCCGGCACAAAGTATGGACTAGCAATCCAGAGGTGAGTTTGAGCTTGATTAATTAATTCAACGAAAAAAAGCTTACAAGCTGGTAGCGAATCTGCGGGGCCTGTAGGAAGGATGAATGCAGTTTGATTAATTTCCTGATTAATTTTTACCTGCCAATTAACTTCGAGAAGTTTTCGAGTCGCCCAATACCAATCTCGCACAAAGGAGTTTTGTAGGGATTGTACAGTTGGGCCTTCGAGCCTGATATGGGTGTCACGCCAGGGACTCAAGCGAGGATTTTTTCCTAAATATTCGTCACCAATATTCAGTCCACCTACAAATGCTATTTCTCCATCCACCACCAGAATTTTCCGATGATTGCGAAAATTAAATTGGAACCGATTACCCTGACCTTTGGTGGTGTTAAATGCACTCACCGCAATTCCATGCTGTTGTAGAGACTGGATATAAGGGCGAGATAGTTTCTTTGAACCAATTTCATCGTAGAGAAAGTAAATGTTTATTCCTTGCTTGGCTTTAGAAATTAATGCTTCTTTAAACTCATTACCTGCTTGGTCATCGTTAACAGTATAGAATTGGAACAAAATATAATTTGTCGCCGATGCAATCTTTTTCAGCATCGCTTCATAAGTTTGCTGACCATCAATAAGTAATTCGGCAGCATTGCCTGATGTGAAAGAAATTTCTGTAAAAGCTTCAGCTAATGGTTGCAATTCGGCTAAATTATCTGGTGGCGCGACCTGAAATTTAATAACTTCACTATAAGTCCCATGAACAAGCTTGTAGTGTTGTGCATAGACCGAGCGCAGTGTTTCAGCATATCCATGAAATTTAGTCCTTCCTAAAATCCAATACAACGGAATAGCTAGCCAGGGGAAGGTAATTAGAGAAATGCTCCAAGCAATTGCCCCTTGGGAAGAACGCACATTCATCACTGCATGGGCTGCATGTGCAACTCCTACCACATGAGCAACAACTGTAGCTGTGCTAAAAATAGCTAGAACACCACTATCTACAAGCATATTGATTTTTTTGAGTATTGATATAAGTAAATTCTGCCAGCAAAGGCTTATGATCGGATGAACAAATTTTGTCTAACACCTTAGCACTGGCTTTCTTCACACTGAGATTTCGATAAAAGATGCGATCTAAAGGGGGTGATAACAGAAAGCGTTTAATTTTCTCCTTCTCATGAGGTGCGAAAATTACTGGCGTTAATCCCAATTGAGTCGTTACTTGATTGAGGAGAACTGCTCTTTTTTGACTCCAGGTATTGAAATCTCCTGAAAATATTAGCGGCCCGCGATGTGTAGATAATGCTAGCTCTAATTGATTTAGTTGTATTTTAAATTTATTTAAATCTACAAAATTAATCAGGTGACTATTGATTGTCAAAAGAGTTGTGCTTTGATCGGATAGCAGATACTCAGTAACTAAAGAGATTTTCGGAGTCCTAACAATCGGCTCATAATGTTTAGTAGTAATAACTTTTTTTGTTAGTGGACTGATTGTAGCTGCTGTGAGAATTCCTGAATAGGTTTGATGATGAATATCTACAAAATTAGGAGCAAAGCTCCAATTCATGTTCAGCCATGTTTCTAATTTATCTGCTTCTACTTTTAGGGAAAACTCTTGTAAAAATATGAGGTTGGGTTGGTAGGTTTCAATTATTGTAGAAAAATCTTTCAACCAAGTTTTATTATAGTTTTGTTTAGCAATATTCCAACTGAGAACTTTAATTGATTTACTATTAATTTCTGTTTGAAGGGAATTATTGTTATCAATCGTGAGTTCTTGTAAACGCAGAAATCTATAATATGGAACAAATTTAGTAACGAGAGTGTTTACGTGTTTTTGAATATTAGGCATCACTAATATTAAACTATATTTTTTTCTAGCTTAAGGCGATTGGATAGTCGTTACAGAGTTATGTTACAAAAACTTGGAAAGCTTGGATAGATAAGCTGTGCCCCTTACTACTGAATTGGAAACCCTATCCCGCATTTCTCACAAGCTTCAGGCGTTTGATAGAGCAGAGGGGCAGAGGGGCAGAGGGGCAGAGTTCATGGGACTTATAGTGAAGTTATTAAATTTCAGGTCGCGCCACCAGATAATTTAGCCGAATTGCAACCATTAGCTGAAGCTTTTACAGAAATTTCTTTCACATCAGGCAAT
>NZ_NOLK01000142.1:0-21417 GCF_002245985.1 Nostoc sp. 'Peltigera membranacea cyanobiont' 232 | reverse complement strand
AGCTTGCTGCCTTTGCTGGTTTAATGGAATTGCCATCACAAATTCTGTACCTTTACCCAAAGTGGAATTACACTGCAATTTTCCTTGATGTTTTTGAGTAACAATCTGATAACTGATAGATAAACCTAAGCCTGTACCTTTGCCAACAGGTTTAGTAGTAAAAAAGGGATTAAATAATTGGTTTTGCAAATTTTCCGGAATCCCAACTCCATTATCAACAATGCGAATAATTATTTGTTTGTCAGCAGTAAGTTCAGTTTGAATGCGAATTTGACCTTTACGCCTTATCAATGAAGTAGACGCGCTGTCTTCACCTTTAGGCAGGAGATGACAAATAACGAATGACTCTTCTATGGCATCAATTGCGTTTGTTATAAGTTTTATAAACACCTGATTGAGTTCTCCGGCATAGCATTCCACCAGTGGCAGGTCAGCATATTCTTTGAGAATTTCAATTGCTGGATGATCTGGTGTAGCCTTGAGGCGGCTTTCTAAAAACATTAGTGTACTATCGATACCTTCATGGATGTTTACCAGTTTCATTTCTGCCTCATCTAAGCGTGAGAAGTTTCGGAGAGATAGCACAATTTGTTTAATTCTGTCCGCACCGAGTTTCATCGAAGTCAGCAACTTCGGCAAGTCTTGCATCAAGAAATTCAATTCAATTGCTTCTGCCTCATCTTGAATTTCTGGCACCGGCTGGGGATAGTGATGTTGGTAAAGTTGGAGTAATCTGAGCAAATCTTGGAGATATTCATGGGCGGGAGTGATATTACTATAAATAAAGCTGATTGGGTTGTTAATTTCATGTGCTAGTCCTGCTACTAACTGACTTAAGCTAGACATTTTTTCAGTTTGAATCAACTGAGCTTGAGTTTGTTGCAATTCTCGTAAAGCTTGCTCCAGTTCAAGCGATTGCTGTTGTAATGTTTTTTGTTGTTGACTAAGCAGCACAACCTGCATTTTCGCTTGTTGAGATAGTTGTATTTGTCGCCAAGCTATAATTGCTGCGACCCCAAGTAGTCCACCCAATATGGAAGCAAGTAAGTTCAGCGCTTTTAGTTGAGATTCGATGTTTTCACGCGGTATAACCAGAGCTATTGACCAATTCGCTTGTTTGAGATGAACATAAGCAACATATTTGTTGGTGCCATCAATGGGAATGAGTTCGATTCCTTGCTGTTGGTTGACCATACGACTAGCAAGCGCCGCTAAGTTAGGGTCGGCTGACTCTAGAAAACTGTGGGCAGGTTTTTCTAGAGTTGACATCACCGCTGGATTGGGATGAATAATTGGCTCTCCCTTGGAGTTAAGTGCAAATGCATAACTGCCATTACCGTAGTGCAGTCTGTTGACTACTTGAATAATTCGATCTACCTTCAAGCTACCGTTCAAAACTCCAATAGGACGACTGGTAAGGTCATAACTTTGGCGAATAGGAGAAGAGATCGCCACAGCCGGAATTCCAGAAGTCCGACTGATGAAGGGATCTGATATATTGACTTGTCCTGCCATTGCTTTTTGAATAAAATCCCGATCCTTGTTGTTGGCATCAGTTTTACCTACCAAAGTGTTGTAATAGGAACCGTTGGGCAGCGAAACTGCGATTTTGAAAAATTCATCAGTGCGCTTAATTTCTGCGTTTAAATATGGTTCAATAACTCCCCAATTTAAGGAACGCGCCACCTCTGTATTAGCAATAGTTTGAATTTCAATAGAGCAAATTGCTAACCATTGATCAATCTCATCAGTTCCTTGACGAACCTGAAGCAGCGCTTTTTCCTGAAGTTGTTCAACAATTAACTCTCTGACTACGAAGTAGCTAGCAATGCCAATCACCCCTATTGCTAAGGTAAAGCCAATCAAAATCAGTGGTGTTCTCACCTTAGACAGTTGCTTTTTTAGCACAGGTTTGTATTGCCTAACTTGGAACAAATCACGTAATAGTAGATAGGACATGATAGGCAGTACTGAGAAATTTTAATTAGACTTGTTACCTATAGTTCCCATGACATCAACTTTCAGAACAGAAATTTGTTTCTAAGCTAACTTTTCTCATTAAGTCTGTTGAACAAGTCACCAGCCCTGACAAAGGTCGTTACTACACCTAATTAAGTAATCGGGTGTAGAGGTATGTTGATCTGTCCGCTCAGTGAATGATTAAGTACGTCATCATCTCCGGGAGCGTCTTTTGTTACTGTTAAGTTCAGTAGGAATTAAAAACCAATAAATTTTATAACGTCACTGTCAAGTTACAGATGTGTTGCACCGGGCAACGGCTTTTAGAATGGACTCATTTGAGTAAACTTCGGTGGGCAGACAACTCAGTACAATCATCAGCAGTGAAGCCCTAACAGCCGGGCTACATGAGTGTAAAACTCGCCGCATCGCCGTACTACCAAGAACTTCGGTAACTTCCGCCACCCCATCTAGGGAAGTTGGGAGTGATGATTCTGATTCAGCAATCAACATCGGGAAGTATGTACGGGCTAGCCACTTTTCATCGTCGTCTAAGTCAGCCAAATTTTTATTACTACCGCTATTAAGACTATCTAATAGCAGGAGTAATAATTTTTTAAAGTGCTGCCAGCCCCCCCAGCGTTGGGTAAATCGGCTCACCCATCCTTGGGTAGTGTCTATGATTTTGGCGATCGCCTTTTGTCCAATTTTCTGCTGTGACTGCCAAAGCTGGGTGAACGCTTTGACGATGGCGTGTCCGGTCTGCTGATCTCGGCTACCCGCTTCGGTGCATAGAGAGCAGGCATCGACAACCTCTAACTTGATTCCGGGCAGTTCATCTAAGAGAAAACTAAGGTCATAGTCAGCGCAGAAGTAGAATGTTACCTCCACATTGGGGCGACGATGAGCGCGTAATCGCCCAATCTCTTGGATGATTTCTGCACGGATCAGGTCTGTGAGATACTTTTGGAAAGCGCTGAAATCATCTTCCAGGTTGACTGGTTCACCAGTCATCACCTGATATTGTGCTGCTAAAACACCGATGTTTTGGTAGGGAATGCCAAAACTTGCGATCGCAGAAACATCACTAAACCTATTAACACCACGACCATCAACAAAGTGACCGTATTCTGTGCGCCCCTCGGCTTGTGTTGCAATCTGTTTCCAATCGATAATGCCAAGGTTGGGGCAGAGTTTTTTCAAGGTTTCTTTGAGGGCATTAACACGAGCGCTAAGTGGAAGGGAGCGATTTTTGGGCAGTTTACCCAGCCCCGTAACGTTGACCACTTTTAAATTGTCGTAGTCTGGGCGTTGCTGCTCAATGGTTAACACGGGGTCACTGATGCCCAATTTCAATTTCAACTGCTGGGATTTGAATGTGGCATCAAGGTAAATATTAAATTTGGCAGAGTGGGCCAATTCAGTATGTTTGGGGTTTCGGCGGTGAATGCTGAGTACACCCCATTGAGATTGAAAACTACCATCACCTTTCCAAGCTTCGAGGAAGTCAGGCAACCAGTAATTAGGCAAGTCAAGAAACTCCCTCCCGGCCGTTCGTGCGCTGTCTTTAACTACCTTTTTGGCAGCATAACGAGCCGCAGAGCTTTTTTTGAGTTGTTTATCTTGGGTAATATCAATTGAGTCCAAGTCTTCTAAAAAAGTTAAATCAGGTTCTACAGTTTGCTGAATCGCTTCGATATCTAAGCCTGTGGGGAAAGGGGGCAGCAGCGCTCGGATGCTGGCATCATCAAAGCCGTAGCGGTCATTCGGTTTAATTTGCTGAGTAAGCAGTTGGTGTAAAACTTTTAGTGCAGGTTGCAGCTGTGATAGAAGATTTGGTTCTAACAGTAGCAGCTTGCCGACAGTGGTTTCAAAATCGCCAAGGTTCACATCAACATTACGCACGGGTTTGATGAGTGTACCAGCTTCTTCCCATAACCGCCCAACGGTGAAAGTTTGGTCAGCAGCATTAGTTAAGGTGACAGGGGTAGAGTCGGGGTGCGCTCTGAGTTCAGAATAATTTTGAATTGCACTGCGCTTTTGAAAGCGGAAGCCAAAACCTTCCCCGTAAGCAAAACGGCACTGATTTTTAAGGGAACAACCGCCACAGATGGGACTGATGCCGCTCTCTTCAAAATCAAGGCTGCTAAAATTCTTGTTGCGGAAGGCGTTAAATAAGTAAGTTCTGTGACAATTGCCATCAGTGTCGGCAGTCTCACCCGCTTTAGTCCACAGTTTAAAGTCCTCACCTGTAGGAGTTTTCCGGGTGGGATCTAGTTTAAAGCCGTTGTGACGCACTGGCAGATCAACGAAATTCGTCTCAATGGGCAGTGTGGACGGGTTTCTATGGTTGGCATCCTGGTAAATTAGTTTATCAACGCCGAATAGCCCCGCCGTCAGTTGCCCCGCGTTGTAAGACTTACCCAGTCCAGGGTGAGAATTATCTAAGATTTGTGTCCAGCCCTTAGAAACAGCTTCCACCCAAGCGGTAATATGTTCTTCTGGCTGGCAGGAGATAGAGATATTGCCTGTAACTTCAGTTATGTACGGGATATTGCCGGGCTTGTAAATAATTACATTGGGCGAAGGCGTGTCAATTTCGGGTTCCAGCTTGCGTGTTGGTGGGGCTTTAAATCCTTTAAATATCGAACTAAATGGAGCGATCGCTTGCTTTAATAAATTTTGGAAGCTGCTCAAGTCCTCTCTGACTCGCCCAAGTTCCCACTGTTCACGGTTAATTACTCCTTTGGGCTGGTATGGTTCATACTGTCTCTGTGGGAATCGAAAGCCATACTGTTTTGCAATGTGAAACAGTGTTCCGATTGAGATTCCCCCACGCCGAAAACTGCGAATCTTAGCGTGGATGTTCCAAGTTGAGCCTTTGATGCTGGGCGACCACTGCTCGGCTATAATTTCCGCTTCTGATGCCCCATAATGATTAACCAGCGCCATCAACACCTGACGGCATTCGTCGTAGTTACCGCTTCCTGGGGTACGTGGTGGGATGAATGAAAGCGCATTCTGGATTAGCTGGTCAATGTCCCAGCCTTCAGTGAGGGAAACCTCACGCCACTCTTTACGCCGTGACTCAATTTCCTGAATTCTTAGCTGATACTCCTCCCGTTCATGCAGCGCGATCGCGATCGCTTCACTTATCCATTCTGCTGGTAAAGTGGCTTCAGGGTTGACTAGCGGGAATTCTGCCTCTGTGCTGCCGTAGAAAACACGACTTGCATCTTTACAAGCTGGATCATGCGGTAACTGCTGCATTAGCGATCGCGTA
The DNA here is from genome assembly GCF_002245985.1 of Nostoc sp. 'Peltigera membranacea cyanobiont' 232. Lineage (NCBI taxonomy): Bacteria > Bacillati > Cyanobacteriota > Cyanophyceae > Nostocales > Nostocaceae > Nostoc > Nostoc sp. 'Peltigera membranacea cyanobiont' 232. The sequence goes on along the minus strand of NZ_NOLK01000142.1, from coordinate 16,175 downwards.
CAAGCTTCTACAGTATCAGCGCCTTGGACATATTCGGGGAGAAGGAAAACCAACCGGAATTTATGCCAGTCTGGTTTATGACTAGCAGTGGTGTAAATTAAAGCACAGTGTTTTTTAATGAAGGGATGGGCTAGGGCTTCTTCTAGGGTTAATTGGTGATCGTAAACTTTGATATAATTGCCGTTAGCGTCCTTAATCGGCTTGCCTTCTGCATCACGGGCGACATCGGAATTATCAATGTCGAGGAGCAACCATTGAGAACCGATGACATTAGCCTTACTGCGCCATTTCCCACCCAACAATCCGGCACAGATGGCGTGACCTGCTTTAATGTGGTGCTGAACATCGGCTAGAGTGCCCTCTACATCAATGAAGTTACCGGCCAGCTTCTTAAAGTCCCAGTCTTTGTTTGTGCCAGTAGCGTTAAACGCGAACTTGATTATCCGACTCTCAATCAACTCAAGTTTTGTCTTTGCAGCAGAAAAAGTTTCTGATTGGCCTGCTGATTGCGCCGATACTGAGTTATGAGATTGTTGTAATGGTGACATGAAATATTCCTCCTGAAGTGTGTTGGAGGAATTGGAGCTATCCCGAAAGTAATCTTCTAATACAAACGTTCAGAAATGTAAAAACAGAAAAATCCTAAACTGCTCTTTCTGTCTGGATTGCTGGTGTTACAATGGCTTAACACCTTGAAAGGTTTGATAAGATTACTATTAGGGATATTAATTAGGCGGCAAACCCAATTCCCCAATTCCAAGTGAATAAAAATCAGAAAACCTCGGTATCCCAACGGGACACGGGGTTTTCACCTTTTAGCCTATCTGTACTTGGCTAACCAAGCCCTGACAAACTCGGTTACTTCCTCCTCTTGAATAACAAAGGCAGTACCTTTTCTCCTGAGAGCCAGAATTTTCATACTTCCCACCTCCGAATAAAGATGTTCATTGTGAGTATTAGCCGCCTTGGTAGGAGGCCATAAGACCAAAACTTTTGCTGTGGGAGTCTTTTGAGCTTCACGGGAAGACATCAAAAACTTATCTCTGTTCTTGTTGAGCCACTTCTCGTAATCTGCTAACTCCACAAGTGGGCAGGGTTGCCACAGTTTTAGTCCATTTTTGTCTTTGCGCTTGACTTGTAAAACCTCTCTAGCTTCGTTGTAGACAATTTCTCTATCTCCTTTTGAGCGAATGGAGATAAACAGGTGAGTTGTTCGTGGAAATCTAATAAACAAGTCGATAGGGTTGTTGTCTTCTACCGGAATTACCGGGAAGACTTGTACATCTAGGCTTTTAAACTCATCAAAAAGTAAGGTTCCTAATTTTTCCAACCGCGCAAGTTTTTGAGTTACCACCAACGGCTTATAAGCCAATCCAAAAAGAACCCAGCCAGCCGGATGAATTATGCCTCCTGTAGCCAGCGCAGCAGCACCAGCCGCTAGAGCTTGAGTGGACGCATAATCTTTCGCCTCCCTAATTTTTTCAAACGCCGCTTCGTTGTGCAGTGGGAGTTGAAAATCGCTTGTTAGGTCTTTCACTGTTAACATTGGCGACATCAAAAAATAATGATGTGAAATAGTACTAGCTGCTCGATTTTGCCTTACGGGGCTAACGTGCCTATGAGTTTACACCTCGTGATTCAGGCTACATCTTTCACTGTAAAACCTTTGCTACACCACTGAACTAGCAGCCATCTATCAGATTCTTTGTCTAAAGCTGGCTTAAGGCGGAAAGCAAAAAAATCTTCCCAAGCCTCTACCCCGTGTTGTGTAACGAATTGTTTTTCAACTTCTTTAAAACGTTCCCAGTTACGATCCGCGATCGCGGTCAGCATTGGGATTAATTCGCTTACTGGTATCTGAGTAGTTGTTTCACTCATCTGGGTGTCCCTCAAAAATACAAATAATTGGTAAAGGTTCTATCTTGGTATCAACAACTTTAACTAATCGTATTCCCCTTTTTCTGCCTATCCTTTTGCAGTGTTGCTCTGAAGCAGCAGGCAGCCAATATCTAGTCTCAGCTAGTGGGTCAAATTTGCCCTCAACACGCTCTATACCGTCGTTTGCCTGATTTCCCTCGGTCAAATTACCTCCTGTTTTTGTTCTGCCCGATGCCTTCGGCGGGCGCAGCCATCGCGTTAGTCATTTGTCCTTTTCCTCTTTTTTCTTGTCTATCGCTTGCTCAAGCAGCATTGTTATGAGGTTGTTAACGGTTCGATGCTCATCCTCAGCCCATTCCTTAAGAAACTCGTGCTTATCTGGGTCAAGGTAAACCATGACTCGTGGCTTTTTACTAGGCATCTCTACAGGTACATATAAGTACTATCGCTTGTCAGCAATTGTCGCCTTAATAAGAAAATTTGGGAAGGGAGTTGCACTTGTTAGTACCTGCTGCTAATATATTAGTGTCGAGGTTATCGATACGTCAATAACTTAAGGCAGACGCAGTAAGACCCAAGCGCAAAACGCTAAGGCGAGTTCCTTTCGAGGGTTGTAAGGCTTGCAAGCGCTGTTTTGAGAGCATTCAACTATTCACAGCAATATCTGCATTGCATCCGTTCATTTTCAACGGTCGTGGTAATTGTGCGTGTCTGCATTAGGACAGAGGATTCATGCATATCAATTTACGCAACTTAGAAGCAATCAACGAACTACCTTTTGAGAAAGTAATGCTTAATCAAAATCAATTACGAAGGTTAGAAGCAATAGATCGCTGGCTCAGAGAAATCCGAGATTCTGAAGAATTCAGCCAACTGGAATACTCTCCAGATGTGATGCTGGGAGATGCAATTCAAGCAGTAGGCGAACTACTTGATTTTCACGTTCCCTATGATTATAAGCCCTCAAATTTTACTGATTCGGAGTGGCATTCATATCTAGAACAGAAGCCAGTAATGCACATTCGCCGTGTAATTCCTTGGCGTGAAAAGATTAACTCATTCATACTCGGTGCTGCGTCAGAAGTAGCAATTGTGAGCTTGGTAACTACTAGTTTTATGGTAGTTGGTTCTATCTTTTGTCACGGGTTTGACCGGATTCAAGAAAGTAGAGGTGAGCAATATCAACCCACATGGATTTACAACGCCAAAATTTTTGAAGGAAGCGCCATCGCATCTATCGCCGTCTTCCTGGGTGCAAGCTTAACGGGCGCGTGTGTCGCGGGAGACAAGAATGATGATCGATAAACAGCTTGTAGGATGCGTAACCCTCCTAAGCAAGCAAATCCAAAACCTACAGTATCGATGGCGCTCTCTATCGCTATCTCTATAGCAATGACAGTATCAGACACACACAATATTATTTCCGTCCTTTACCGCGTCAGTCTAAGAGCGCTGACTTAAAGCTCAATCGTGACAAGGTGCTAAGACGCTGCTACGAAGTACCGAGCTTATATAAACAGCACACAGCAGAGATAAATCACAACTCAATACAGTTGAGTTTGTTCTAACCATTGGTAACATCTACTACCGCATATCGCGGACAAAGGCTTTGGTACAAGCGCGTCAACTAGTCCAAAAGGGGCGTATTCGCGGGGGTAAACGAGAAAGTGTCAGTATGTCTTGAAAACTGACAAAGCTTGTTATTACGTGGTTATAGCCTCGGAAAAGTAAGTTCTTCATGATTTGTCAGATTTATTTTCCAAGGTTATTGATAGTCGTCAGCTAACTGCTGATATCAAATAACTGGATTCAACTAATTACATACATCAAATACCTTGGACTTATCTGGAATGGCAGTTAATTTTATACACACTTAAGCATTAACCAGGAGAAAATGTGGCGACGAAAGAATATATAGCTAAGTATCGCCAGTTGAAACAGATTTACGAGCGCGAGTTAAACAAACAGATTGCTGATATTACTTGGTATCGAGTGGTAGCAACCTTAAAGCAACACTTTAGTTTTGAAGTACAGGCAGTTGATGCTCAAAAGATAGTTGAGGGTTTCGCTGGACTAAAACGGCGCTACGGCAGTTTTACGGGTCGTGGTGAGGGGTTTACGGAACGCTGGCAGGCATTTAGACATTTCTATGAGTTAGATGCTCACTACTCAGGCAGACAGTTTTTAGAAATTCTTGCAGACTATCTAAAAATCAATCTTGATGATGTACCACGCAGCACTCGTTACTACTGGTTTGAGAAAGCCGGACTATCTTTCAGTGCTGAAAATATTTACCACAGCAAAGATTTAGCCCTTGTTGCGTTTGTTGCAGCTAAATGGGCAATCAACAGACGACCGCAACCGATGAAATCTGCAACCACCGAAGTTTTAACACTAGCCCTCTAAGGAGCAATCATCATGTCTGACAAGTTTACTAATAACGTTCGCGCTCGTTTGTACAAACAGGGTTATCAAGGATTTACCAAGGACGATTACACAACAGCCGCGATCGCTGTCGAGTGCGATGACCTTGACAATCCCACCAAAGAGCAATTGAGCCAAGCCGTTGACTATCTGAAAGTTAAAGCGACAAGCCAATTATCTGTAGTTGATGAACTCGTTGAAGAAAAATTTCTCTCACAAGTAGAAGATGCACAACCTGACCCTGAACTTGATAACAATCAGCTTGCAGTCGCCGAACCTGAGATTAACAGCATCACTGTAACCAGCGATGACTTGCGTCAGATTGTAACAGCCCAATCATCGGCGCTGGGGTTTGAGTTAACTGAACAAGAAACATTAAGCATTGCTGAAAACGTTGACGACACCTTTACCGACTACAGCCAATTTATCAGCACTGTAACAGCTGCAATCAAGAGCTACGTTGATCATAAATTTGATGTCATTGAGCAATCATTTGAAACTAACGCCCAAGACTTGCGAGAACACGTAACCAACAGAGCTTCTAGATTGAACCAAAAGGTTAACAACTTCTCAGGAGACATCAAAGCGGATATGGGAGTCATCCGCCAAAACATTAAAAGCACCCAATTCTCAATCCTCGCAAGGCTCAAGGCGGCTCAATAGTAATGACTTGACGCTGCGAGAGTGCTTGTTGATTCGCTGGATGAGAATGAGCTACTTCTCAAGAATTGCTGTTAGTTTGGGTGCGCTCGGTGCTGTGATTTTACCCTTGTACAACTGCTTGTATCTGCCAATGCTAGAGCAATCAAGCTATCAGCAATATCTCAAACGTAAGTTAGCTATTGAGCAATATGTAAGGCGAATGGAGTATCACTGCAATCAAATCTTTACCCCAGAGAAGGAATATCGCTGTGAAAAGTTCAATGAAGCTAAAGAATCTGGTAACTTCCAAATCACGCCACTTAGAGCGCCAATTAAAAACTAAATTCAACGCATCTACCAACTTAGTAGTCAGAGCGCTAACAGGCGATAAGTCAGCCCTGAAGTTGATAGGACAAATGGGTAATGACGGAGCGAAGATTAGCGAATTCGCCCCACAGGTGAGAGAGCAAATGTTAGCTGCTATCAAAGGGACTGAGGACTTAAACGTAGTCCTAAGCGACATCTACAAACAAGCTGGTGTTAGCGGCGAGAAGATTGAAAGAGCAGTACAGTCAGCGATTTTAGCTGATACTCATCTAGCAAATATCCTAGAAGAGATGAAGCTTGATTTCGCTTCATCCAAGGAGAAAGAAGCGCTGCGCCATCAACAATCAACAGACCATCTATTGCTGAAAGCATGGGTGGATAAACACATGATGCAAGTTGATGGCGAATATAAGATGTTGCAGACAGAATTACAGACAGACATTAGACAACAAACAATTGACCTGCAACATGATAGAGAACTGGGCAAGTATTACTTAGAAATGGGTGATAACGCTCGTGATGATTTCAAGCCGAAAAAACAATATGCAGGGCGTTCGATTGTACAAAAAATCAAGGATGCCCTAATAGGTTTCTAATAACTAAACCCGTCACTAACTTTAGCCGTTCGCTGACGGGTTCGAGAAATACTCTGATGCTGATATGACATACGACATTGATGATAGTCAAGAAGAAGTAGTAAGCGAAATCGCCCCAGATACGCCGTTACCAAAAGACTTAATAGAACATTTGGAGTCACGCAAGCAGCACCGCAAAGATGTTATCCATACAACTGAAAAATTGACGAGATTCTTTGTCGGGTGGTCGCTAAATTCTACGGGATTCTTTATCGCTAAATATCTCTTAATAACTGGCGGTGGCGTTAATCTCTGGTTGGCAATTTCGCTCTCGTTTTCTATATGCAGCGTTGGCTCTCTCGCTGGGCTAACGGGCTTGAGAGTTAATTACAACAGTGACGGACTAGAGGTAGATAATATGCAAAATGTTTTAAAAACTGCTGGGGGCTTGGTGTTTGCAGGTGTCACAACTTGGTTAGCAGTCAAAGACCATCAATATTTTGAGAATTTGACTAAAGAAACAGTGTCCCAGATTAGCCAAGACATCCAAACCATTGAAAAACAGAATCCACAATCAGACCCTTGGCTAAGTATTGCAGTCGCGTTGGCTTTATTCATTGGCTCCATTGCAATTATTTTTAAGGGGCGGGAATGAAACAGGGTGTTTTCGAGTTAGCACTGGCTGGTGTGTGTGGTGTAGCCGCAATCATCGGGCTGGCAACATCGCAAACACGTCAGCCCTACGATTTGACACAGATTCAGTTCTGCCCAAGGTCAGCGAATGGCGTACACAGCCAAATAGCTTTGGATAAGCGTTTTTGCAACCAGCCGCGTTTTGTCCTCACTGAAGAATGGCAGCGCTACGGATTGTATGGCAGCATCATTCCCTACAAGGGCGATGCAATTCAATGGGTGCGTGATTTGCCCACAGACAACCCTAATCAGTTGTTAGGATATGCGATTGCAGTTATTGGGCTATGGGGTGTCGTGGGTTGTTTGCTCGTGCGATCGCAACGCCTCAAGCGCACGGATTATGAACTGGGCGAACTCGAAAAGACTGGCGACTATGCAACTTGGCAGCATAATAAGCACAAACGTGAAGTTAAGCAGCATTCGACCCAGCTTTATACTGAACGCCTGAAAGATGGGCTGTCAGGACTGGACACAGAAGAACGCAAAACGCTAGGACTGACAGATGAGGAAAACGAACGCGCCAAGGCTCGGATTCAGCTAGAGGACTTCATGAAAGCCCGTGCTGTTAATCATTCTGTGATGGATAAAACCATTGCTGAGAATCTTCGAGACAGGGCGAAAGCGGAACAAGAACGCGGCAAGATTGAGGGTAAAACCAAGGGAGCGATCGCAGAAAATGACAATCATCATCTGACTGACCAGCGCCTCATCAGTGATTTAATCGAAGCACTCAAGAATCATGAGGACGGGTGGCTGTGGAAGATTATCGACAATCAAAAGCCCGTTTGGGTGCTAGGAGAAGCCGGAAGCGGTAAATCAACTCTAGCAGCTTCGATTGTCATGCTCAGAGAAAATCTGTTTGATATGCCCTTGTATCAGCTGATAGACGCACACGCAGGAGAAAATTTAAGAAACGCATGGAGATATTTAAGCTCTCAGTTGATAGCGCAAACAGAAGAAGAGATTGGACTTGCTTTTGATGATGCCCGTTCACGCTGGCTAGACAGAATCAATAACCAACCTAACAAGCGACCGCAACAGTTACTAGTTGATGAATTCACTAACTATTCTGAGTCAGACATCACCAAGGAGCCTGCCAAAAAGTTTGTTAAAGCGTCTCTTAGTGACCCTAGAAAAGCTGAAGAAAGATTAGTCTGTATTGCCCATTTCTTCACTAATACCGCCGTTGGTGGCAGTGATGGAACTGCTAAAGGTAGAGCTAGAGGCACTATTCAAATTGACCGCAAAACAGCAGACGGTAAGACACCTTTAAAAGTTGCAACAATTAACGGTTTAAACAATTCCCAAGGTGATGCAGAAGTAGATAAAAAGGTTACAATTCCTGGTTGGTTGACACCTGAAAAAATTCACAAACATTTCAACGGTCAGCCAATTGATTTTGATGATTAATCGCTGAGAAACATTTCCTTAGTTTGCTGAGGGTGCGTGAGCGTATCGCCTCATAGTCTGGCTTCCTGCCCTTTGAGATTCGCCCTCTGCTAGAGAAGCGGCGAATTCCCCCAATCACTGCTGCAATACCTCCAGCGCACCGGGAGAAAATCGGCAGTAATACAGGAGATACAGCCCAACTTTAAGGTAAAAGGTCAACGGTTCAGTTCCGAGGAGTTGAAGCGATTGTTTAATGAGTTAGTTGAGAACAGGCTGGCCGTCAGGCTGGATGCAAATACTATTGAAATTAGTGAAAATCGGACAGACCAAGAGTTCGGACAGGATTAGACAGAATCCTTATTTATGCAGCAATGGACAGAGGCGACATAGTTCTAGACAGATAGTAGACAGCAGACAGAGCGGCCTCGGCATTGCACCGGGGGGTTTATTATTAAGAGCCTACCTCTTGATATCAGGATTGATATTAATGCCTCACCTAGATGCTCTCTAGGTGAGGCTTGTGATTTTGAGTTGGAGAGTCCGATTACCTTAATAGGCTTTCAGTACAACCGTTGACCATTGCAATAGGAATAATAACTACGCTGACTGGTTGCCTTGGAGATTTGGCTGACCCAGACTGTACAAATAACTACAGATGGCACGTAGAACAGCCTAGATCAACCCAAGCCTACCCATAATGAAGTCAAAATTTGTTTGTGTGTTCATGATCTTGGAGAAATGTGGTTTTTCTAGTTGTATTGTGAGAGGAGGCGACGGACGTTAACGAAAAGGCGCAATCATCCCAAGTAGAGATGCTTTTTGACTTGAAAATCCCCAAAAAATCCTAAAACCCATATATAAAGGAAGCAAGTAAAACGATGTCAAAGTCTCTCGGTATATACATTTGAGGCTATTTTATCGGTGTTTTTTGTCTAAGTCCCACTATTTCATTGTCATACGGTGAGAAAAAAGGTTCTCTCTCTTTATGGGTTCTTGGCATTAAGCCGAGATTCTTGTTTTTCCAGTAAAGAATACACTGCAAATACTATACTTACGTACAAACTAAATTAATATGCAGAAACTGTTTCAGTACAACTGGAGAATTATTGTAATGAATGGTGTGAGAAAATTTGCTAGTATAGCTGTTTTGTCTGGGCTTACAGCTTTAAACGTAATACCCTATAAAACTTTTGCTTACGATATACCACTCAAAAAACAAACAGTCAGAGAAAATCCTTTTCAGTTCAACCGAAAAACAGCACAAAATAATGATGATAATGATTGCCTTTCAGAGAAACCAAGTATTTCGTATGCAGATGGCTTAGTAAACCTTGCAAAAGGTAAGAAAGTATCACAATCATCAACCTATCAACAAAGCAACTTTAATGGCACACCAGATTTAGCGGTTGATGGTAATACTGAGGGTGACTTTTTTCGTGACGGAGGTTCCCATACCCAGAACGAAAAAAATGCATGGTGGGAAGTCGATTTAGGAACCAATTATTCGCTTGATAAAATCATTATCTGGAATCGAACAGATGGTGGGTTTGGTCAAAGATTATCAAACTTCAAAGTGTTAGTTAGAGATAACTCAGGCAGAGTTACATTTGAGCGCACTTACTGTAGAGGAGGAAAGTATTTTAGTCCAGCCATGATGATTGTTTTACCAAAAGATATTAAGGGTAAATATGTTAGAGTAATGTTAAATGGTACTAATTATCTTCAGTTAGCTGAGGTAGAGGTGTTTGGCTCACAATAAAGATTCACCCTCACAATATACTGTAGTTGTTCACTCTCCCCCATCAAAAAAGGCTCAAGAGGGAACGGGGATGGGGGGATGTTTTATACCTTTACGAGCTTGAGTAAGAACTATCGCAATATAACTCCAAGGATCAACTTTTCTTAGACGACAAGTTTCAATGATACTGAGAACAGAGCAATAAGCTAAACTTCCTTCTGATGTGCGAGTTCCATAACTAATACGTCGAGCGATTACAGCATGTCGTAAAGCTCTCTCTGCTTCATTATTGGTGGGTGGTAACTGTGGATGATAAAAACACGCAACCACGGCATCCCAATCAGTTAAAATCTCTTTAGCTAAAGCTTTTAACTTGGTATGCTCTGCAACCGTAGCTAATCGGCAGACTCTATAAAGGCGAGCGGGGTGTGAGTCTGATTCATCTTGTTCCCCGTCGCCAGTAGCAAGTGCATGTATCAGTTCCCTCAATTCTTCTAAAAGCCACTGTCCTAAATCCGCCACTTCCTGATTTACAGCTTGTGTTAAAGCTATAGCTTTACGGATGAGATGGGCTAAACAATGTTGACGTTTTGGGTAACTACTGTAAGCCCCATAGCCATCAGTGACTAACCATCCCACAAACGCCTCGCTTATGAGGTGCAATAATTCTTCTTTGCGACGACTGCCGATGTGGAAAACCGCAATTGTATTTGTAATTGCTACCCATAACCACCGATATTTTCCTTTCTCATACCAGGGTGTTTCATCAAGGTGGATTATTTCTGCTGATTGTAATTCTTCAATGAGTTCCTCAACTACTGGAGAACAAGCTATTCCCACTTCTCGAATACAACGGTCGATTGTTCCCACCGAAAGCGATACCCCAACCCAATCATTCAATAATTCTCTAATTTTGGGTCGAGACATTCGATATCTGACTGCAAGAGAAGCAATAAACGTTGCCAGCATTGAACCGACAAGTCCATACTCCTGCAAGCATAAATCTCTACTTCTTCCTTCAACTACCGAAACGTACCCGATTTTTGGCTTTGCTTTTGTCTGGTGCCCGCAACCGCAAGTTGCTTGATAGTAGTGATGAAGCGTGCATTTTACCTCGATTCCCGAATCTAATTTTTCTAGTTCTAATACGTAATAACCCATGTGTGCTTTGGCTTCTGGGTCTTTTTCTAAGCGACTGTTACATGATGCACAAGTTAGAGGATGATGCGCTACTGTTTGATTTGGAACCAAGGGTGTTGTTCGCCATATTCCCTTAGCTCCTTGTTGCTTTCCCGGCTTTTTTAGAGCAAATCCCTTGCTCTTGGGTTTTTCGCTTTCTTCTGAAACTTGCTTAGGGACTTGCTTTGATTCTGTTTGAGATGCTTCCGACTCTGTTTGTTGTTCTTCCTGTAACGCTAATTTCTCTTTGCTTTTGAATTGATCTGATGATGGGGGTAACGAACTATTGCTTGAGTTTTTCTCTAATTTTTCTAGTTGTTGGACTGCTAGTTGATGAAGATTTTCTGCAACTTCTACCAATTTCTCTTTGTCCAGAGATTGGAAGTAGTCTCGGTTCATTTGTGCTAGGTCTTCTTTACTCAGTCGATTCATTCACCCTTGGCTTCAATTGCACAATTATTTTTTACATTACCATACAATACTCTCCCCTACTTTTACCTACACTGCAAACTCTTGCAGATGGGGGAGAGTGAAAAACTACAATATACTTCTATTTCATTCATATTTCTAATGTTCCTGCTGCCGGAATCCAGCGGTAAAGGGTAGGGACATTGCAAAACAACCCACTGAGGAATCGCATTCGTACATACCCGCGATTGTACCCGTCAACCCTGCCATAGCAGCAAACAGAAAGGTTATGCATCATTAACCATAGGCGCTCCGATTCACTTTAAGTGCATCACCAGGAATTTTGGTCGGAATCACCCCCACCCCAGAGATTTTTTGTATATTCAGCATCTATTCGCCGTTTTTCCATAGCCTCCTGCTCCCTTTCTCTTTGCTCTTCTGCTAGTTGTCTTCGCCAAGCCTCATCGGCTTCTGCCGCTTGCCGCTCACGCTCTGCCTCGCTAGGAATGCCCGATAACGAAGGTGCTATGCCTGCAAAAGTACGGTTTCGCCAGGTATTAACAGAAGCAGGATAAGCTTTCCGGTAAGCAATATTTTGCGTTACGCAATATCCTACAAATGCAATGGCAACCAACAGACCTGTCAAATGCCAGTTAGCCCATGCCTGGGCAATGAGGAAAGCATAAAACAACCAACGTGTTTGGTCACTAAATGAGCTTAATACCCAAAGACCAACAATAAAAAAGGCAGCAGCAACATTGCCATGCACAACAAACGCAGTGTAAATTACACTGTACAAAACCACTGCGATAGCAGCGCCAATATGCAGTTTTCTTTGTGTTATTCTCATAGCCACATAGGAAAATAAGCAGTAAATTAACTGGCATCAAAATTCCCAGGTTACTTACTTCTGCTTATCGTAGCAGGTTTTTTTCTCTATCTCGGCGGGGTAACTTTATCCTTCTATGATCGGCATTATTCTGTGCAAGTCTAAAAACAAGACGGTTGCCGAACTTGCATTGCAAGGGATGACACAACCTATCGGCGTTTCTACACACCAGATAGGACAAGACGTTCCAGACCAGCTTAAAGGTATCCTGCCTACGGTGGAACAACTGGAGATGGAGCTAGATACGGCTACCGCTGAACTTGAAAGACAGCAGCATGACAGATTAGATACTTAATGTTTCTATGATGCAGTAATGTGCATTTCAACGACGTAGAATAGCAAATTTAAGAACCTCTAATTTTGAATCTCGCTAAATGCCGTCAGTCGCTTGAAATCGTTTCTGTGTCTGTCATAGAGTTTTCGTCAGTAAAAGTTGCTATTTCAGACTCACTTTTTGAACGCTGCCAGTGGCAGCTAGTTTGCCATTTGAATAAAACCACTTATATTGTAACTTTTCACCTGAATCTGGCTGTAGAACAACTGTTCCATCTTTGACACAGTTTCCCACGTAGGTCAATTTCTCAGACAGTTCTATTGATTGCGTATTAATACGACGCAACGTTAGTTCGCCACCACAACGCAGTGAAGGGTAAGCCATTGTACCAACAATAGCATTAGTATTTCCTGGTGTTAACGCCATTAAAATAGACCATTCCTCATTACTTTGAGCGCCCTTACCTTCCCATACTCCTACATAGGCAGCAGGTAACGTTGTGGACTGTGCATATACTGTTGGCTTGAAATACCCAGAGAGCAGGGATGGAAACAACACTAGACATCCAGTGAATAAAACAATCAGCAGGCTACGGAATCGGGTAAGTTTCTTGGTGAGCATTAGAAGTAATTTTTTATCTGGGAATGATCTTATGTACATATATTAAGGAGTCGCTGGTAACTTATGTAATTGCACGCCACAGTCATTATATGATGAAGTGAATTAACATTACCTATGGGTGAACTTACGCAGGGAAGCGGGAGTGCATCTGCGTTTATACAGTGGTTTCATAGTGTAAAAAGGCATGAGTAAATTCTGGTGGCAGGTTGCAGGATTTTTCCTTGCAGTGCTTCTGACTGTTACTCAACTCCGACCTGTTTTAGGAGTTGAATGGTATGGTAAATCCGAATGGTATGTGGCACAAGCTAACCCGCAATCAGTAGCCAACTACCCATGCGACAGCTTTTCAGTGAACGCAGCGGGTAAGATTCCTCCTGATGTTCCTAAGACAGAAGAAGAGAAAAAGCAGTTTGAGCTTGCCAATCCGCCTAACCCTGGCTTAGTTACCCCTAACTACTTATATAGGTGGGGCGATGTTCCAGACGCTCCCCGGCTTGCGCGTGTTTACGGTGGAAAGCCAGAAGAGTGGAATGAACACCGCACGCCAGGTTTTATGGTGAACGGACATAAAGTCTATTTACGCTGGTTCCGTAATCGATACAGCGTGGTTGATTATGAGTATAAATTCGTAGCTGAGTGCGGTCGTAAGAAGCGCCGTGGTAATCCCTCGCGATATAGCTGTGATGCTTTCAAGGAAGGGTTCGCTCCTTATTGGAAAGGAATACAGGACGCAGCGGCAAAGTATGCCAATGCGAAACATCCTATTCCTGAGTCCCTACTTGCCGCTATCGCTGCACAGGAAACCGGAGGAGCAGGAGCGTCTTTTCCCAAAAACATTCAGGAGCAAAACCTGAATGGGTTCGGTACTGGGCCTTATCAGATTGATTTTAGTAATGCAAAAAGAGATTATTACCCTGATATTACACCTGCCGATGTATTTGCACCGGATGCACTAACGCAATTTCCTGATCTGAAAGACGCTTTTGATGATAAGGGGATAACACCAGTGGATGCGAGTGATCCAGGAAAAGCGTCAGAATACGCAGCCCAAATTCTAGAGCAAGCATGGAATCATTTCGGGATAATAGATGCTGCTTTAGCTGCATATAACGGTGGCTATAAAAGAGCAAGACATCCTGAAAAAACTACTCTACAAAACTGGGGAAGTAATCAAAAATTGTCTTACCCTGACTCGGTGAAACGTCATCAGCAGTTAATCGACGATGCAGTCAAACGCTGTGGTGCGCCTGTAACTACACAGCCTTAAGCAGGAGAGAAAACTCATGAAAAAGTTACACTTATTTGTGATTGGATTGTTGTTGTTTTTTATATTTACTTCCTTACTTCAGCCCGTGCTGTCGCAGGAGGTGGATACTGACCAACAGTCTCCTGCTCATGTTTATTTCTTACCCAAGCGACCAGCCAATGCCAAACTTTATAATATGGTAGGTGTGCTGGCTAGCTGGAGCGAAGGAAATAGTGCTACAAGCCTTTGTATCAAAATTGCAAAAGATGGAAAAGAGCAATGTTTTTTTGCAGGATATCCGTTTTTATTTAATGGAAAGCCGCTAAGAGGTTGTTTTAACCAAAGAAAACTTGGTTTATGCGAACAAGCTCCAAAAGGTTTCGGATTTGGCAAAACCAGAGTGCGGGTAACATACTGGTATATTAAAGACCCTTTGAGTGCTGACAATTCAATGACAGAAATCACCGATCAGGTGGATTCGGTGAAGTAATCAAATAATGTTCTTATTTGTTTCGGCATTATTCTTTGCAAGTCTAAAAACAAGACGGTTGCCGAACTTGCCCATCATCCAGTCCCATGCAGCTGCATAATAGTTAACGGTATTGGAAAATTCCCTTTTATGTACCGTAAGAATTAAGAAATTTTAAGGCTTTTATCCATCCCTATAGCGATATCACAGTTTCAGCAGATTCACCCGGCGCGTGACGAGAGCGAAGATGTAAGGTGATTTCCGTATCAAGTCGCTTAAGGAAAATGAGCAGTTTGCCCTCACTGAACCTTTGAAACTCTCCTTTCATCAAATGAGATACTTCTGGCTGCGGAATGCCGAGAAGTTTGCTGATTTCCCGTTGTTTCAGGTTGCGTTGTTTCAAAAGGCGTAGTACCTGAATCCCTATCTTTCCCCTAGTAAAAAGTTCATCTGCATTAGATAAACCGAGGTCAGCGAATACGTTGCCACTGCTTTGTTCAAAAACCGATTCTTGTGTCATTGTTGTTTCTCCCTTGCTACCGCATCCTTATAACGTTGTTTAATTAGATCGACATCAGCCTGTGGAGTTTTAATACCCTGCTTTGATTTCTTTTGAAAAGCGTGCAGGACATAGATTTGTTCTCCAATCTTTACCGCATAAACAGCCCTGTAAGTATCGGGATCGTAGCGTTTGACAATTTCATACACGCCACTTCCAACCCCTTTAAAAGGCTTGGCATCCATTGGTGTTTCCCCTGCTTGCACCAATTGCAGCGCATAGCCTACTGATGCACGCACTTCAAGAGGAAATGAACGGATATTTTTGAGAGAGTCTCCCATCCAAACAAGAGGTCGTAAAGGAATTTCTATAATATCCTCATCATCTTCCATATTATATGAAATTTCCTATAAAATCAGTCAGACAATAGCATGAAATGTCCCCCGCACCACTAGAGAGCTAAATTTTATTTACAGTTGGTTTCCTTCTAGACTGCCGTGTAGACGCTGGTGGAGAGAAAATTGATATCGGTTTTGATAGCAACGATGGATCAACCAGGGGTATAGAAGCAGTATAAATAGTTGAGCAAGCCGCAACATGAGCAAATCATACTGGTGCGGATCATACCTGCAAGTGGTAATCGCGTTGCAAACATAAGCTAATTTTATCAGCCAACGACGGAATGCGGGTTGTAGCGGTCGTGCTTTCGGGCTGATTGATAAGTCTGGGTTAATCGGGTGTCATCGCTCACGAGATCATAGGCTTTTTGGTGACTTACATTGTGTTATTGGGGTTAGCGCTCTTTTATTACTCTCATGAGAGTATAATTAGTTACTAAGAGTTTAACTTAGCAAGGGTATTTAATTGGGTTCAAGAACGGCTACCTCCACGATCACCGTGGTAGATCAGTACTGCGATGCCTAT
>NZ_NOLK01000141.1:0-21569 GCF_002245985.1 Nostoc sp. 'Peltigera membranacea cyanobiont' 232 | reverse complement strand
GAGCAGGGGAGCAGGGGAGCAAAGGAGAGTTATTGTACAAGTTCTTTCCCCTCTGCCCCTCTGCCCCTCTGCATTTCTGCATTTCAAGCTTGTGAGAAATGCGGGTTAAGCCCTCCTTGCTTGGATGGCGATCGCAGCGTCAACACCTTGAAGGTAGGAGTAATTTACAATTAGACTAAAGTCTAGATCAATTCTATGTAGATATAACTATAAAATGTTGATAAAAGATGCGTAGATACCAGAGATAAGGGGTTTGCTAAATTAATGTAGGAAGTGAGAGATGAGCGATCGCACTTTTCGGCGGCACAACGCAGGTACATCAAATTTTACCAATCCATCCCTTGTCTCACCAACTACTCCCACATTGGCAAATCCAACACGCGGTTTTGCACCAACAAATAATCCTCCACTCACAACAGTCACAGAGGTAGCAGGCGAACTTCAAGAAGCCCAGTCTGCTGATGAGCAATCATTAGAACCAGAAGCCATCAAAGAAAAACCTCTTGTTCACGACATGAGTCGCATATCTTTGCGTCGTCTACAACCGCAAGCATACCAGTCTGAGCATTCCAGCGACTGGGCTACTAACCAAATCTGGATGGCTAGACCTGAGCCAAATATAAATTTCGGTGGGATGGATTCACAAGATATAATGCAGCGAAAGTGTTCAGCTTGCGAGCAAGAAGAAGTACAAACTAAGTCCGCTAATGATGGTAGCGTCCAGGCTGAGGCTAATATTGAAAGTCAATTGAATAGTAGTAAAGGTGGGGGAAGTCCGTTATCTGCTGAAGTCCAAGACTTTATGGAACCCCGCTTCGGTAGTAATTTTGACAATGTGCGAGTACATACTGACTCCAATGCTGTGCAAATGAGTCGGTCATTAGGAGCGCAGGCGTTTACTCATGGTAGTGATGTTTACTTTGGTCTAGGAAAATCACCAGGTAATAATGAGTTGACTGCCCACGAATTAACCCATGTGGTGCAGCAAACAGGCGCAGTGCAGAAAAAAAGCGATTTTTCCCCAGCGCCAACTCATATTCAACGCGCACCGGATGCAATGCCCCCCAAAAAAGGCACGACTAAAATTGACAAAAAGGATGCCAAAATTACTGCCTCTGGGAAAAACATTACCGAAGCAATTACCAACTTAACATCACAAGGAAAGGGCGAAGCGGGCAGTGTTACTTGTGCCCCCGAAAAAGATGTCAAAAATTACCAAGCTGATGAGAAATCTGAAGAAATTGTCTACGAGGCAAATGTTTTAGTAACAGAAACTAAGGCAATGCCCGTCTGGACTGAACTTGACCAACAGTGCGAACCAGTTAAAAAAGAATGGGCAAGGTTTTACAGTGCTTTAGATACCCACGAAAACGGACACATTAGTATTGATGAGAAAGCTTTTAAAGATTTACACAAAAAGTTGCTTGGTAAAAAGCCCTTAGAAGCCGACAAGATTTTTAACGATACTTATACACAAGCGAATACTGATAATAATACTTATGACACTACAACCAAGCATGGACTGACTCAAGGCACAGGAGTAACGCCAGTACAGTGCGGCCCAGAGAAAGTTACTCAAAATGCAGATGAATCAAATGCAGAAGTAGAAGTTCAAACTAAACAGGTAGAAGCGAAAACGCTACAACGCCAACCTGCTAATGATTTTCTATCTAATAAAACAACTCTGCAAACAAAACTTAGCCCGACTCTCTCAGTTACTTCGCAGCCCCATTCGACCATACAAGCACAACCGCAGACTAACAAAGTGCAGATGAAATGTAGTGCTTGTGATGCAGAAAATAGCATACAGCCTAAAGCCATTGCCCAAAATATCACTCCCCACAAAGACAACAAATCGATTCAAAAACTAGGTTGGGATGATATTAAGGATGCAGCCGGTGCAGGTGTCAACTGGGTTGGAGATAAAGCTAGTGCAGGCGCTCAATGGGTTGGAGATAAAGCTAGTGCAGGCGCTCAATGGGTTGGAGATAAAGCCAGTGCAGGCGCTCAATGGGTTGGGGATAAAGCTAGTGATGTGGCTTCTATGGGTAAAGAAGCCTTTGCTGCCTTAGTTGCGAAAGTTGCCCCAGGTTTAGCTGATTTGATTCGCCAAGGGCCGATGGGGTTACTGGGTGAAAAAATCAAAGACGGCATCAAAAGCTGGGTTTCTAGCATCACTGGAAACATCGATATTGCTAGTGTAATTGCCCAATTACAGGGTAGCTTTACAGGAGTCTTTGAAGGGATTCAGGGTGCTGTCAAAGGCGATCCAGCTTCTTGTAGTAATTTTGCCAATAGTTTAAAGGCGTTGCAAGATTTGGGACACGCCTTTATGGAAAATCCTGCCGTTAAGCAAATACAGGCAGTGTTTTCTCAAGTTAAAGGCGTTTTCCAAAAAGTTACTGATTTAGTAATCGCCCCAGCTTTTGATGCCTTGATGAGTGTTGCAGGCGGTGTATTTGATGTTGTTAAGGGGCTGGCAACCACAATCTGGGAATGGGGCGCTCCCGTTCGCAATACTCTAGGTGCTGCCTGGGATTGGGTGAAAGAACAACTCGGCATTGGTGGTGATGGCGAAGGTGGGGTACTGGGATGGCTGAAGACTAAAGCTTCCCAGGTGTGGACAGAAATTAAAGGCCCACTCGCGCCAGTGCTTGGCCCTTTGAAGACTGTAGGCAGTGTATTACTGGCTTTTTCACCAGTGGGTTCAATCTACCTCATCGTCAAATATGTTCCCCAGTTAGTTAAAGCAGTGGAGTGGTTATGGGCGCATAAAGACGATAAAGATATTGTCAAAAACGCTCATAAGGAAATGGGCGGTACAATTTTGCCGGAACTACTGAGTACTGTAGAAGGATTTAGCCAAACCATGCAATCTACAGTTAGCAGTTTGGTAAATCAGGCAGTTCAACTAAGTGAAGCAGTTTTAGAATTGTTAGGCTCAATTAGCGGCGTGCCGTTACTGAGCATGGCACAAAGCTTAGTACAGACAGTATCAAATGGTGTAAAAGAATTCATCACTTGGTGTCAAGAAGGATTCCAATCAGCCGCTAAGTCAGTCCAAGAATTCGCCAGCAAAATTGTCACGAAGATTAAACCATATATTGGCGTGCTAACTTCATTGGGGTTGGCTATTGTCAATCCGCCCATGATTCCTGTAATCTTAGCAGGTTGGGCTTGGCAAGCCTTAGATGACTGCTACAAAGCCCCAATTATTAATTTCCTCCTAGATATTGTCATTGGTGCGCTTCAAGCTGCACCCACGTTAACTATGCTTGGGCCATTGTGGCCGATAGTAAAAACAGCAGTCATCGGCTTTCTTGAAGGAGTACGAAACCAAGACGATCGGAAGAAAATTGCGATCGCAAATCGGCTAGCTCAGATTATCAGTGGTGGTAGTCCAGGTTTCTTGATGGGATTTGTCAAAGGACTGCTTAAGGGAATTTGGGAGGGTGCAACCGATCCATTTAAGCTGATTTATTTAGCCATTGAAGGACTTGGAAGCTTAGTTAGCTGGTTTGAGAATGCAGCTAGCGATGCCTTAGCGCCTACCCCGGCGATGGCAGGAGCAACAGCCCAGGGCGCAACCCCAGAACAGAATGCACAACTACCCAATAACGAAAAAGCAGAGATGGGTAAGCGAGTGCAGCAAATGGCTGGAGACATACAACCATCTGTGACTAAAGTGACGACAGGCTTTATGCCTGCGGTACAAGAGTTCTTTAGTGGCGGTGAGGGATTGACCTTTGCCGATCTGATGCACAAGCTAGGCGCAGCTTGGGGTGGTGTTCAAAACGCAATTCAAGGCGCAGCTAGTCAAATTGCTCAAAAAGTCTTTGACTTCATGCTCAAAGAAGGAGCAGAAGATGAGATTGGTGAAGGGGCGGGTTGGTTAACCGGAACGATCGCTTTCCAAGTGATTCTCGATTTCGTAACTGCTGGAACTTGGACACCTGTAAGCGCTGTTGGCAAAGCTTTGCAAGGATTTGCTAAGTTCCTCAACTTCCCAAACAAAGTCATGGAAGAAGCCTTTGTTCTATTGAAGAAGTTGGGTGTCTTAGTTCTAGATGGCATTAAGGGTATTGGTCAATTATTTGAGCGTGCAGGCGGTGCAATTAAAGAAGTCCTTGGTTCTTTGGGCGAGATTGGTCAAAAACTGATTACCTTTGCCGAGGAACTGTTAGGGCGTACTAGAGGAGCAGCTGGTGAAGCCGTAGAAAAAGGCGTTGGCAAAGCCACAGCCGAAACTGTCGAGCAGGGTGCAGAGAAAGTAGCAGTAGAAAGTGCAGAAAAAGCAACGGCAGAAACTGTTGAGACAGGCACAGAAAAGGCTGCTCAAGAAGCCGCCGAGAAAGATGCAAATAAAGCGGCTCAAGAAACTGCCGAAAAAGATGCTGGCAATACAGCAGAGGAAGCTGCCGAAAAGGATGCTAAAAAAGCAGCAGAATTACCAGCAGCGATCGCTGAGGCAAAATCAATTACAGAAGCAAATGATATTGTTAATACACCAGCACTAGTTCTAATTGGCATTCTGACTGCAACTGTCAAACCTCAATACTCATGGGTCAAAGGCTTTGAAGCACACATAAAAGAACCAGGTCATTACTCGATTCACATGATTGCTAGCGATCATGAAATCGATCCCAATTATACAACTATAAAAGGTACTGAAGCTGTAGCTCACGAAGCAACCCAGGCGAAACGCTTTGGGCAATTGGAAGGTGGCGGTGAATTTGAATTTATCGGTAACTCTAGTGAAGGTATTGAAGGTTACTTTACACCTAAAGGTTCAAGCGATCGCATACCTGTTTCATTCAAGAATATGCCTGAAGTTAAAAGTGTTAAAGGTGCATTCCGTGAAATGAGACAAAATGTTCCTCATGTGGTAAATTCTGGGGCTAAGGATGCGGTACTATTCACAAGCTTGCCTGAATATACGACAAACGATGTGCTAACGTTCCTTGCGAGTAGTAAACCTAATGTCTTGCCACAGCCTGGTGTATTCAAAAAAATTATGATTGACTGTAAAGATGGAGTTGTTGTTATAGATGCAGCCGGAATAGCTACTAAGCTATAAATATAGCCAAAATAGCTACTAATGGAGGTATGAATATGAGTATTGATTTAAAAATATTTTCAACAATTCCAGATATTGCGGACTGGGGAGATATTAAAAAAAGGCTATATGTACTAATTAGTTCTGAAGAAAAGGAGTTTTTAGGCGAAGATCCATCTCTTTTTGAATTAGCTTCTAAGGGAAAGGTGGCAGATGATGAACAATTCTCTTTGGGTAATCACTATTATCTTTCGCTAGCGATACCAAATACATTAGGACTTTCAGTTATATCGAAGGCTGAAGACATTGACGAAGAAAATCTAGAGTTAGATTATCTTGAAGACTATGGAGAAAATCTAGAGCCAAAGGAAGTTCAAATACTTTTAGAGCGTTGGCGAATAGCTCGCTACTTCTATATTATTACCAGTTTTGGAGGTCGGAGCCGTCCTGAACCAAGGTTGTTTATCGCTTTGGCAACTGCTGTTGCATATAGTTGTTCTGGTTATATAATTGTGACAAACAACGATCTATTCGATTTAGGCGTTGGTATATATACGCCTGAAGAATTTCAATATACTAAACCAAAGTTTTAAATTTTTAGTTTTTTTTCTCTTAAAGGCGAATTTAATGACAATGGAAATAAAGACTAACCATTATCAATTAAATCAAGAGCTAATACTACGCGATCGCTCCATTTCCCCCTTGCCCATCCACGCTCAAACTCTAACTGTCACAAAACTGGAAGACGAGGTGATTGAATGTCGTCTTACCTTTCAAAGCAATTCAGAATTTCACCAACGCATTGAAACTGAAGCCTTATTCAACCTCAAACCAGAAATTTCTATTCCACTTTCCAGTGAAGATTTTTTACCTGAAGTAGATATCCAAATTGAGATTAGTTTACAGCCAGATTTTCTCCCAAATTTTAAAGAACATCTTGCCAATTTAGACGATATATCTATTAATTTACTCCAGTTAAACCAAGAACAACCCGATCATCTCCTATTTTCTACAGAAAATTGGCTGTTATTATCAGCTATGCAACTGCAAGCATCTAAACAAGTTGGCTATCGTACCTTGTGGGATTACCTCAGCCCAGCTACTCTTGCCCAAGCTGCAACATCTGGTAAATCCGATCCCATTTCTGATGCGCTGGGAACCTTCTTCAAAGAATGGACGCAGAATAACTTGTCTACTGTGACTGAAAAAGCCACTGCTGAACTCTTTGATGGAATTGCTCATTTTTTCAAAGGCTTCGCTGATTTCAATCTGGATGAATTAAAGAAAATCTTTAATGATATCGATCGGCAAGTTGCACAATATGAAAAACCCCCTGCCATTGATAGAACAATTCTTGAAGAAATACTCAAATTCTTTACTGAAGATGACTGGAATTTTACTAAATTGCAAGGAGAATCTATCTTACAACTTCCATTCCAAGGCATAAATGGCAGATGGAACTGTTATGCCAAAGCTAGAGAAGAAAATAAACAATTTGTCTTTTACTCCCTTTGCCCCATCACTGCACCGGAAAATAGGAAACAAGCTGTTGCTGAATTCCTCACTCGTGCCAATTACGGCTTGATGATTGGTAACTTTGAAATCGACTTTAGCGATGGCGAGATTCGCTACAAAACTAGTATTGATATTGTAGGCGATCGCCTCAGTTTTGCTTTGATCAAAAATCTAGTTTACACTAACGTCACGATGATGGATGAATACCTACCAGGGATTACATTTGTAATTGATGGCGATGCTTCACCGAAAGAAGCAATTACTAAAATAGAAACCACGATATAGGAATCCGGTTTTATTACAAATATTACTTATTCTCTTGAAAGGATTTTAATCATTTCTTCTGTTTAGCTTATTCTTATCTTAATCTTTTAATGAAAATATCTTTAGTGCTAGCTAAGTTCTCTCATAACTACTATCAACAGATTTAAATTCTAAATCTTGTTCTTCCACATTCATTACTCACTAATATCAAGTCCGGGTAATTAGTTATGATTCCCACACTCATTGCACTCCACACGCCAGTTGCTCATAGGGTAAACCCCCAGACACTCGCAGATTGGCTAACGCTATGACATTCCACGATCGTTTCTCAAGCTTTCGACAACTCTGAGAAAATGCGTTTTTTGGAAATGTATTCTCGGTGTAAATGACGAAATCGGACTTAACGGACTTGCCCAAACTGTAAAGGACTTATGCAAACAATAGCCGAAGCCTTGATTTTGAGGTAGAGATAATTCATGTAGACGCAAAGCGGCTTCCCGCAGGGTATTGCCCCTACTGCGTGTAGTTTTGTAATTCTGAAATTTCCCCGTAATTCCGGTTTTTAGCATGAGAACATGATTTATTTTTCCTACAAGTAATGAAATGAGAGAACTTGAATACCTTGTGGTGCAGTTAAATCCAAATACCCAAATAACATTCTAAATTATGGCGATTGAATTAGTCGGCTTTGCTTCTTTACCTGCTGATACCTTTAGTGATGGGCCACCTTCTGGTGCAGATGTTTCAGCTAATGGCAGAACCGGGCCTTTCCCAGGACAGCCAATTCAAGGCTTTAGTGGTGTACAGTTTGCTAACAGCAACTCTTTGTACTTCCTGTCAGATAATGGCTACGGGAGTAAAGATAATAGTGCAGATTTTCTACTGAGAATCAATCGCCTAGACCCAAATTTTAAAGGAACAGAAAATGGGGATGGCAGTGTTAAAGTTTTAGATTACATTCAACTATCTGACCCTAACAACAAAGTTCCTTTCCAAATTGTGAATGAGGGAACTACTGGAAGATTGCTAACTGGTGCAGACTTTGATGTAGAGTCATTTGTCTTTGACAAAGACGGGACAATCTGGGTGGGAGACGAGTTTGGCCCTTATCTGCTACATTTTGATGCCACTGGGAAATTATTAGAAGCTCCCATTGCTACACCTGACCAATTTAAAACTTTAAATGGAGAAGCACCTAAAGTTATTGGTCACAGAGGCGCAAGTGGTTATCGTCCAGAACATACCTTAGAGTCTTATAAGCAAGCAATTGAGCGAGGCGCTGACTTTATTGAGCCTGACTTAGTAGTGACAAAAGATGGTGTGCTAATTGCTCGCCACGAGCCAGCTTTAGCAGTTTTGAATGCTGATGGTACTGTCAATTTTAACAATACAACCACAGATGTTTACAAACATCCAGAGTTTGCCGATCGCAAAAAAACAGTAAGTTTAGATGGAAACACAATTACAGGTTGGTTTGCTGAAGACTTTACCTTAGCTGAAATCAAGACTTTACGGGCAGAAGAACGTCTACCTTTCCGGGATCACTCCTTTGACGATCGATTTGAAATTCCTACCTTCACAGAAATCCTCGATTTAGTTAAGCAAGTAGAAACCGATACAGGTAAAAAGATTGGTATCTACCCTGAAACCAAGCATCCGACTTATCTTGCCGATGAAGCTACTTATGTAGGTACGACGGACAAAATAAACAGAAATATCAGTCAGCTATTAATCGATACGCTCAAAGCAAATAACTTCACTGACCCCAGTCGGATCTTCATCCAGTCCTTTGAAGTGAGTAATCTCAAAGAACTGCATGATACCATCATGCCTGCGGCAGGGGTGGATATCCCACTAATCCAACTTCTAGATGCCAGTGACATTGATATCAACGGCAAGATTATCGAGAGTCAGCCTTACGATCTGAAAGTCAGTGGTGACACTCGCACTTATGGCGACTTGCGAACTCCAGAAGGCTTGGCTGAAGTTGCCACTTATGCTGATGGCATTGGCCCTTGGAAGCGGATGATTGTTAGCGTCAAAGGTACTGATGCCAATGGTGATGGCAAAGCCGATGATGTGAATGGAGATGGAGCAGTCAATGATGCTGACAAGACAACATTACCTCCCACTACCTTAATTCAAGATGCTCATAACGCTGGTTTACAGGTTCACCCCTATACCTTCCGGGCGGAAGACCAATATTTAGCAGCAGATTACAAAGGGAAGCTAGAGCTAGAAATTCAGCAGTTTTATCAATTAGGTGTAGACGCGCTCTTCTCAGATTTCCCAGATATTGCGGATCGAGTGCGGGATAAACTCAGAGACGATCCTCAGTATAATGTGGTGCGATCGCCACAAAACCCCGATGTTCTTTCAGGTGATGCTTTTGCTAACTTGGGTAGTTCTAAAGGTTTTGAAGGTGGAGCAATTAATGCCAGCAAAACCAAACTCTATTTGTTGCTAGAAGGTACGGTTCAGGGCGATACCCCTGGTGCTTTGCGGATCAACGAATTTGATTTAGCCAGCCACAAGTACACCGACAATAAACTCAACTACAGATTGGATAATCCGTCAAATTCCATCGGGGATTTAGCTGTCATTAATGATAATGAGTACCTAGTCATTGAACGGGATAACAATCAAGGGGCTGCGGCTAAATTTAAGAGAATCTACAAAATAGACCTGTCGAAAACAGATTCTAATGGCTATGTAGCGAAAGAAGAAGTTGCAGACTTGTTAAATATCCAAGACCCCAAAGACCTGAATGGAGATGGCAAAACCACCTTTGACTTCCCATTTCAAACCATTGAAAATGTTTTAGTTGTTGACAAAAACACCATTTTGGTAGCTAATGACAACAATTATCCTTTCTCAACAGGTCGTCCTGGGAACGATCCTCAACATCCAGTCATAGACAACAATGAAATCCTTCTACTTAAGTTGGATAAGCCTCTTAACCTTGCTCCTGGTTTAGGTCAACCTCAAGCTGAAGAAATTAACTTTGGTTCCACTACCAGCGATGATATTACAGTTGAGCCAAATCAAACCTTATTCACAGGTGACGGAGCAGATTTTGTTGAGGGTACTAAAGGTAACACAATTATAACCGGGAAGGGTGATGACACCGCGATCGTCGGTAGTGAATCCTCAGTGTCCACAGGAGATGGTGATGATAATATCTTTGTTGGTCAAAATGGTGTTGCTAGCGATACAAGTGTCGATGGTGGCAATGGTGATGACCAAGTTACTGTCGTTGAAGGCAATGGTAGTAATAATTTGTTCGGAGGCGCAGGTGCTGATACTCTGACAGTAGTTGAAGGTTCGCATCAATTATCTTTCGGTGGCTCAGGTAACGATACCCTCAAGAGTAACGGCAGCAATAACCGTCTGTATGGTGGTTCTGGGGATGATAAACTCTTCTCCAATGTGAATGATTCGCTGTCTGGTGGCGATGGTGATGATGTGCTAGTTGCTGGTCAAGGGGGTGGCGATCGCCTCAGTGGCGGTGCTGGTGCTGACCAATTCTGGATTGCTAATGCGAGTCTACCAACTAGCAAAAATATTGTGACTGATTTTGCGATCGGCACTGATAAAATCGGGCTTGGTGGTATTGGTGTGACTCAATTTAGTGCTTTAACACTATTGCAAAAGGGTAGTGACACCTTGGTGAAAATCGGAAATATAGAGTTGGCTTCATTGTTGGGAATTACATCAACTAGCCTCACAGCAAATGATTTCGTTTTCTCTGCTAGTGTGGTTTAACTCAAAAATGATTACAGCTTAAATTCAGGATTCAAATATTTAGATCCCCAATTTCTAAATTGGGGATATTTTTGTGTGTAAAGATTTTTCTGCTTTTTATCCAAAATCTTAACTTGCTTATAACTTTCCTTAAACATTGAACAACTATCTTTTGAGGCAGTAAGCAAAGTTACATTCATTTAATTGTCTGCACCAATTTATGTGGACACTAAGCATTTTGTTGCCAAATACTACTCAGGTTTTTGTAACCAAGAATCTTTCGCTTGGGTTGAGTGTAGTTAATCGCTCAGTCTACAGACACACAATTGCTGCAATTAATTGTAGCTAATAATATTTAAGGAGTAATCGGCATGGCTGATACAAATGGCAACGGTAGAAATGTCATTATTTTTGTTGCAGATGGATTGCGTAACGGTTCTGTAAACCCCATTGATACCCCAACTTTATATAGCATCCGTCAGCAGGGGGTTACTTTCGCCAATAGTCATTCACTGTTTCCAACATTTACTACACCCAATGCTTCTGCGATCGCCACTGGGCATTACCTAGGTGATACAGGTGACTTTAGCAATACCATCTACACTGGTTTTCCTAGCCCTAATGCTAACGGTAGTGTCACGCCATTTATCGAAAATGATTCTGTTCTGGGGGATATCGATGAAAAGTTTCCCGGTAACAACTTTCTAGATGAAGAGTCACTCCTAGCTTATGCGCGATCGCAGGGTTTCAACACAGCAGCAGTTGGTAAATTAGGGCCCGTTGCCATCCAAGATGTCACACAAGTTAACCGAGAAGGTAATACAATCGTGACTGGCAAAGGTGATGACACGGTGATAGTCGGTAGTGACTCCTCAGTGTCCACAGGAGATGGCAACGATCGAGTCTTGATTGGTGCAGATAGTCCTGCTAGCAACACTAGTGCCGATGGTGGCAATGGTAATGACGAAGTTACTGTAGTGGAAGCCAATGGTAGTAATAATTTATTTGGGGCAGCAGGTAATGATACTTTGACAGTAGTTGAAGGTACTCGTCAATTATCCTTTGGTGGCTCAGGTAACGACACCCTCACCAGTAACGGTAGCAATAACCGTCTCTATGGTGGTTCTGGGGATGATAAACTCTTCGCTGGTGTCAATGATTCGCTGTTTGGTGGCGATGGTGATGATGTGCTATTTGCTAGTCAAGGAGGTGGCGATCGCCTCAGTGGTGGTGCTGGTGCTGACCAATTCTGGATTGCTAACGCCAGTCTGCCCATTAGCAAGAATATCGTGACTGATTTTGCGATCGGCACTGATAAAATCGGGCTTGGTGGTATTGGTGTGACTCAATTTAGTGCTTTAACACTGTTGCAACAAGGTAGTGATACTCTGGTGAAAACTGGAAATACAGAGTTGGCTTCATTAGTTGGAATTACATCAACTAGCCTAACAGCAAATGATTTTGTTTTCTCTGCTAGTGTAGTTTAGCCCAAAGATGATTACAGCTTAAATTCAATATTCTAAATTAGTTAATCAGCTGTAGCAAGCTAATGCGAGGGAATGATATTCCCTCGTTTTTTATATCTAAATACGGTTCAGTTAAGCCTTTCTTTCTTTCTTCTCTCTACGAGACGCTACGCGAATGCGGTTCGTTAAAAAATGACTTTGGTAAAAAGTTTTAGCCTTAACTGAACTGTATTGTTTTATATCTTTCACCATCACTCGCACAGAAGATACTTAGACTAATCGCAACATAAATGTCACCAATGGCGGTAAAGATGATAGCTACTCCGTGGTACTTGCTAGCCAGCCAACTACTAATGCAAAAGATTACCGTTAAAGATGTGTAGATGCGATCGCTAATCAAGCTTTTGCATAAATCCTAGATTGGTTGTCCGTAGTATATTTACTGAGGTCTTAGTAAAATTTAGACAATAAACTAGATAATGCATTCCTCACCTTGCGAATAAAGAATATTACCTTTAATAAACCATTAATCTCAAGAGAAACAGGTGTGAGGCAACCAGATATCATACTTCAAAACAATTAATTATGAGTGCATCATTTACAAGTGCAACTAAATTCCTAGCTGGGACAAATCCCAAGTCCGTTACTGTAGCAGATATTGACGGTGACGGTAAAAAGGACTTGGTGATTGCTAACTCTGGTGATGACAATATCTCCGTGCTATTGAACGATGGCAGTGGCGGCTTTGGCACACCCACCAACTACACAGTCGGGGTGAGTCCTAGTTTTGTTGCTGTAGCCGACTTTGACGGTGACAGCAAACTAGACTTTGTGGTAACAAACTCCAGTGATAACAATATCTCGGTGCTACTGAACGATGGTAGTGGCGGCTTTGGCACACCCACCAATTTTACGGTTGGAACAAATCCTAATGCCATTGCCGTGGCAGATTTTGACGGTGACGGTAAAAAGGACTTGGTTGTTGCTAACTCTGATGACAACAATATATCGTTACTGCTGAACGATGGCAGTGGCGGCTTTGGCACACCCACCAATTTTACGGTTGGGACAAATCCTAATGCCATTGCCGTGGCAGATATTGACGGTGACGGTAAAAAGGATTTGGTTGTTGCTAACTCTAATGACAACAATATATCGTTACTGCTGAACGATGGCAGTGGCGGCTTTGGCACACCCACCAACTTTACAGTCGGGACAAATCCTCACGCCATTGCCGTAGCAGATTTTAATGGTGACGGTAAACTGGATTTGGTAGTAGCTAATTCCGATGACAACAATGTATCGGTGCTACTGAACGATGGTAGTGGTGGCTTTGGCACACCCACCAATTTTACGGTTGGGACAAATCCTAATGCCATTGCTGTGGCAGATATTGACGGTGACGGTAAAAAGGATTTGGTTGTTGCTAACTCCGGTTCTGCCAATGTTTCAGTGCTAGTAAACGATGGCAATGGCGGCTTTGGCACTGCTACCAACTTCACGGTCGGTTTAAATCCTGAGTCTGTTGCGCTGGAAGACTTGAATGGTGACAGCAAGCTGGATTTGGTAATAGCTAACTCTGATGACAACAATATCTCAGTACTATTTGCCAATTCCGATCCCACAGACTTGGAATTGACTGCTGTAACTGAGAATGTAGAAGCAGGAAGTGAAATTGCTACTTTCACCACCACTGACCCAGACCAAAACGATAAACACACTTATAGTTTTGTGGCAGGTGCTGGCGATACTGACAATAATGCATTCATCATTGATGGAGACAAGTTAAAAATTAAATCTGACGCGACTAAATCTAGTTATAAAGTTCGCGTCCGCACCACTGACCTGGCGGGACTTTCTTTTGATAAAGAGTTGGATGTTAAGATTGATGGTTTTGGGTCTACTACAAATACCCAGATAACAACAATTTTCCAACTAGTCAATATTACTCAAAATATCTTTATCGTCGATAGTAAAGTTAAGGGTAAAAAAGGAAAGCTCTCTCTGAAGATTAAAAACAACAATGCTAAAGAGGTGAATGAACTGTGTGTATTTGCCGTTGACGATGATGAAGGTAAAATTAACGGCATAGCCCCTGGT
This sequence comes from Nostoc sp. 'Peltigera membranacea cyanobiont' 232, assembly GCF_002245985.1. Lineage (NCBI taxonomy): Bacteria > Bacillati > Cyanobacteriota > Cyanophyceae > Nostocales > Nostocaceae > Nostoc > Nostoc sp. 'Peltigera membranacea cyanobiont' 232. The sequence continues at coordinate 7,424 of NZ_NOLK01000141.1, read as the reverse complement.
GCAGAGGGTTATACCAAAGTGGCTCTAGAGCGTTCTAAGGTGATATTCTCCTCCATTGCTAAACTGCCCAAGGGTTTTAAGAACGAAGACCTGAAAAATATCTTAGAATTCGAGTCTGGTACAAAACTCAGATTCTATCTGGTATCCAACAGTACTACTCAGGCTGTGCTGTCTGGAAAAACTTCCTTATCAAGTGTCGTTTTTTCCTCCGCTACAAATAACAGCACACAAGAAGAAGGGTTTTCTCTCAACTTCCAGGATTTCGTTGTGACGGTTCAGGCAACAGGAGAAGAGGCATCTTTAGGTACTGGTTTGCAAGGCAAATCTCAAGGTGAACTGATTGATTTACGAAGTGTGACACAATCAGTAACAGCTGAGTTTGCAGTCAACAGAGAAGCGTCTTACAACAACTTTGTCGGCTTCTATCAAGTGGCTGATGAAAATGGTGGTATTGATACTAATGGTGATGGCAAAGCAGATATTCTTGTTGGACAGGCTGGTTACGCCGAAGCTGCTGTGCGTGGGCGCGTTGCAGGTGTTGACTTGGCGGTGGACAACCAAGGTACTGCAAATTACACTGGCACCTTCGGGCCGAATTCTTTGTTTGCACCATTTATTATTGTGGATGGTAAACCCGATGCTATTCTCAAGGGCGATGGCAATAAGAAGGTTTACTTCTCATTCTTGGGTGCTAACTCAGATAAGGTAGACCACATTCGATTGTTGGGAAATAACACCTTTGGTTTTGAGGATCTACCAAATGGTGGTGACAAAGATTACAACGATGTGATTGTGCAAGTAAAATTGAGTGTCAGTGCTACTGTCTAATATTAAACGCAAGTAATTACTTAGCAAAATCAAACAACCTCATCCCGGTTGCGGGGTGGGGTTATTTGATGTGTGGCGATTAAATATACTACCGATTAATTAAACTAGTAAATTTACTGAAGGCAGTTATTGTCTTTACTTCATAAATTTAATAGTTGATTCATCTAGGATCATAAAAAATCTTCCCCTTTACTTTTCCAGTTAATTTTTATGAAATTAAGCTACTAAAAAAGTGATGGATAATTCTTTTATAAATCGGGTATAGCGCTGTTTATCAATGAAAACTCACTGTCTTTCACCATGAGTGATATTGTCAATCCCTATATTCAAGAATTTGTCAAAAATAATTCAGAAATTTAAAGTTTTTTTATTACATAATTCTGAATTAGGGTATTTACTTAGGAAAGCATCTGTGATACTTTCAAGTTGATTATCATAAATTAAAATATGCAACGCTAAATTTAACAACCGCGTTTATGTGTATTAGTTTGACAATGAGTATCCATCTTGCATACTTGTAATGCTAAATATTGATTTTAAGTTTGTATAAATTATGTGCCGTTAACCAAGTGATAACTTGTCCTCGATCCATTTACACTATGCTTTATTTTGAAAAACGCATAACAATCCTAACCATGTGATAGAAAGACCAGTCTGTAATTAGACAAACTCGCCTCTGTGATTTTACATATTTAAGTACCTGGATTCCACAGAAGTCTTGCCACTGCTGGCATAAAATCAAACATTGCCACTGTTAGTAAAAGAGATACTCCCTAATATTTTTGACTTAATTCCTAACTTTTACCTTCGACTGGTTTTATATGACTTATATTAAGAACACTTTTCTCGAATTTATCACCACCTTAGAAGGGTTCGATCGCTTACCCGATGGAGCGATCGCTAATCTATCAGACCAACTGCAAGCATTTCGCTATCGCATCGGTCAGAAAATCATCGGTAAAGAAAGTCTCCCGGAACGCATCACGATCATTTATGAGGGACAAGTGCGCCTCTTGGGATACGATCCCCAGACGCAAATGCCAATCACCCTAAAATTGCTACAACCGGGAGAAATTGTCGGCGAAGTTGGTTTGTTGCGCGATGTCGCCTGTGAGACTGCGATCGCCTCCACCGAAGTAGTATGTTTAACCTTGAGTGCATCGGCATATTTTAGTTTTCTCGCTTCATACCCAGCTTTTGCCGAAGCCCGCAAGAACCGCAGTTATTTGATTGAAGTTTTCGATATTCTTTGTTCCTACTGGCAAAAGCAAGCGATCGCTACCTTAAATCTCAGAGAACTCACAGAAAACGCCTTACCACAGGCGAAAATTCATTACCTCCCACCAGGAAAAACTGCATTCAACCAACTGGATAGCGAAAGCGTCTGGTTTGTAAGTGGCGGTAGTACAGTAGCGAATTTATCACCTGGCGATCGCCTAGAATCAGACGATGACAGAGACAAGATTCAGGTTATAGGTCAAAACCCCGCCCGGTTGGTTGGTATACATCCGTCAAATTTGATCTTAGAAGATAGTCATGAAATAGTACTTGCGGTAAGTGATACCCAATTAGATAGCCAAGATGAAGATGAATTAGATATCCCTTACGCATCAGACGAAATAGTTCCCCAGACAGCCCCCGATACCTCAAAGAGTTCGTCAAAACAAAAATACCCGTTTTTTAGTGGTAAGGGAGAATTAAATACAGCCTTCGCCTGCTTCCAAATGATCGCGAAGCATTTAGAAATGCCATTTCGTCGAGAAGTAGTTCGCCGCATTTTAACCGAGCAAGTCAAACGTCAGGGGACTATATCGTTTCAAGTTACTGCTTACCTAGCAGAATTAATCGGACTTAAGGCGCAGTTGATAGAAATACCAGTTGCCTCAGTGACGCGCATTCCGACACCAGCATTGATTCGCTATGGTGATAATTTTGCAGTTTTATATGCAGCCGATGCAAATACTGTGGTTGTGGGTGTCCCATCCAAAGGAATTGTCCGCTGTAAACCTGCTCAATTGGTTGAACAATTAGATGTCGATCCAACCAACTTTCCACCCCAAGCTAGAGTATTACTGCTCACTGCTACCAACCAAACACCCCAAGAACGCTTTAGTTTACGGTGGTTTCTGCCCTATTTGTCAAAGCACCGTCGAGTGTTAATAGAGGTCTTTATTGCCTCCTTCTTCGTGCAGTTGGCAGCATTGGCAAATCCTCTGGTAGTTCAGTTAATTATCGACAAAGTTATCACTCAAAATAGTATTGGCACTTTACATATTTTGGGGGTTTTACTATTAGTAGTCGGGCTATTTGAAGCAGTACTGACAACCTTACGAACCTACTTATTTGTCGATACCACTAACCGCATCGATATGGGTTTAGGGTCGCAAATTATTGACCACTTATTACGTTTACCACTGCGCTACTTTGAACGCCGACCGGTGGGTGAACTTTCAACTCGCATCAACGAATTAGAAAATATTCGCCAATTCTTGACGGGTACTGCCTTAACAGTGGGGTTGGATGCTCTGTTCTCGGTAGTTTATATCGGTGTAATGCTGATTTACAGTTGGCAACTCACCTTAGTCGGCTTAAGCACAATTCCCATATTTATTGTAATCACCTTAATTGCTTCTCCCACCATTAGCAGACAGTTACGTGCCAAAGCCGAACGCAACGCCGAAACTCAATCTTATTTAGTGGAGGTGATGTCAGGAATTCAAACCGTAAAAGCGCAAAATATTGAATTGCGATCGCGCTTTTCTTGGCAAGAGCGTTACGCTCGGTTTGTCGCTGCTGGTTTTAAAACGGTTGTAACTTCCACCCTCGCTAACTCCACCAGCAACTTTCTCAACAAACTTAGCAGTTTACTAGTTTTGTGGGTAGGAGCTTATTTGGTACTGAAACAAGAATTAACTTTAGGCGAACTAATTGCCTTTAGGATTATATCTGGTTACGTCACCAGCCCAATATTACGTTTAGCTCAACTTTGGCAAAGCTTCCAAGAAACAGCCCTGTCTCTGGAACGTTTAAGCGATATTGTCGATACGCCACAAGAAGGAGAAACAGACCGCTACAATATCCCCTTACCGACGATTAAGGGAGCAGTAAAATACGAAAATGTTTCCTTCCGATTTGGGACGAGTGGGCCTCTGCAACTTTCCAACGTCAACCTCGAATTTGAGCCAGGTAAATTTATCGGCATCGTCGGCCAAAGTGGATCTGGTAAAAGTACGATGATGAAATTGCTGCTGAGACTTTATGAAACCGAGTCCGGCAGAATTTTGATTGATGGGTATGATATTGCCAAAGTGGAACTTTATTCACTGCGACGACAAATTGGTGTAGTTCCCCAAGAAACGTTGTTGTTTGACGGTAGCGTTCAGGAAAATATTGCTCTGACGAATCCCGATGCGACAACCGAAGAAATTATCGAAGCGGCTCAGGTTGCGTGCGCCCACGAATTTATCATGAACTTGCCCAACGGTTACAACACACGAGTGGGAGAACGGGGTTCTGCACTTTCAGGTGGACAAAGACAAAGAATTGCGATCGCTCGCTCTGTTTTACAACGACCAAAATTATTAGTTTTAGATGAAGCCACTAGTGCCCTAGATTATCCCACAGAACGGCAAATATGTCTCAATTTAGCCAAAGCATTTAAGGGGGATACAGTATTTTTTATTACCCACCGATTAAACACCGTGAGTAATGCAGACATGATTGTTGTGATGGATAATAGCAGGGTTATAGAACAAGGTAGCCATCAAGAATTAATGGCTACGAAAGGTCATTATTTTTACCTATATCAGCAACAAGATGTGAACTTATAATTAGTCATTGCTGGGGGCATAGCATCAAAGGATTTTCAGTTTGACCAATATTCCATAGATGTAGCAATAATAGTAGGTGGGTATATTAAAATCAAGCTTTTCGGCATCGGTAAACATTGCACATTCTACAAAAAATCCAAAATCCAAAATCATTATGACTCAACTTAATGGGAATCACCTCAACGGCAATCAGAAAAACGGTAATCAGAAAAATGGAGTCAAGCAAGATTCACCGGTACTTACAAAACAACAGAAAGCTGCTCAAGAGTCTTTAATTAACTCAAGTAGTCAGGAATTTGAGCAATCAATTGTCTTGCGCCAATCTCCAGTTTGGTCGCGGACAATCATGATTACTCTGATGGGGCTAGCCTGTTTTGGAGTTACTTGGGCTTATTTTGCCAAAATTGAGCAAGTAGTGCCAGCAACAGGGCAATTAAAACCGGAAGGGACAGTTAAAGAAGTGCAGGCTCCTGTTAGTGGAGTAGTAAAAACGGTTAATATTAAAGATGGACAAGCAGTAAAGACAGGAGATTTGTTGCTGACTTTTGATTCTATCGCTTCAGTTGCTGAATTAAATTCTTTGAATAAAATTCGCGTTGCATTAATTAAAGAAAACCAGATTTATCGCCGATTGATGAGTGCAAGTACTGCCACAGGAACAGAACTGTTATATTTGCGCGGGAATTTACCACAAGAAACTACTTTCCTGCTGAAAAGTCGGGCAGCGATAGTAGCAGAAAATGACTTATTACGGACTCAATTAAGAAATTCTGGCAAAGATTCTACGCTAGGAATTGATGAGCAACAACGTCTACAAGTTGCCAAAAAAGAATTAGATTCTCGGTCTGCTGCGGCGCAATTGGAAGTAGAAAAAACCAGGAAACAACTTAGTCAAAATCAATTTAAGCTGGAAGATAGTAAATCAAGTTTAGCTATTCAAGAGGGGATTTTAGCGAAACTGAAGATATTATCAGAAGAAGGTGGTATTTCTCAACTTCAGTATCTCAATCAGCAACAAGAAGTACAAAACCGCACGGCGGAAGTAGCACAACTAGGTGAAGAACAAAAACGTCTCCAGTTTGATATAGAAAAAGGACAACAAGAGTTAAGCAATACAGTGGCTGTTTCTGATAAAAACGTTTTGGATAAGATAGCTGATAACAAACAGCGTATTGCCGCAATTGATAGCCAATTCATGAAAGTTATCCTAGATAATGAACAGCGTTTGGCAGATGTCAACAGTAAAATATCTCAATCACAGTTAAACGTTAAATATCAAGAACTCCGTGCGCCTGTAGCCGGAACAGTTTTCGATTTACAAGCAAAAAACCCTGGATTTGTAGCCACTCCGACGACAAAACTACTGCAAATTGTCCCGAATGAAAAGTACATAGCTGAAGTTTTTATCACCAACAAAGATATCGGTTTTGTCCGAAAAGGAATGAAGGTCGATATAAGAATTGACTCCTTTCCTTACAGCGAATTTGGCGATATCAAAGGGGAAGTTATGGGAATAGGTTCAGACGCATTACCGCCAGACCAAACACATCAGTTTTATAGGTTTCCGGCAAAACTGCATTTGGATAAACAATCCTTAGTAATTAAGGGTAAAAATGTGAATTTGCAATCAGGTATGTCAATCAGCGCCAATATAAAAGTACGCGAAGAACGAACTGTACTTAGTTTATTCACTGAGTTGTTTACCAAGCAAATTGATAGTCTTAAAGAAGTACGTTGAAGAAGGAGGCAGGAGGCAGTAGGAATACTGCCTCTCTCTTGTGAATCTGTAAAAGTAATGACTATGATGGGCTGTTTGGTGATGTAAATTTATTGTTCGATCGCTATCTGTAGAAGCATCTTCGTCTATCTTTTAGAAAGCGATCGCTAAATCCCAACCTAGTACACCACGGCGTAAATAAAGCTACCATTTCAAATCAACGAAAGGCTTACGCTGTATTCATTTTGAATTTTGAATTTTGAATTTTGAATTCCGCCTTGCGGTACTAGTCGCCCAATATTTGCTCTAGGCTAATGCCGCTACCTTCTCTAGCAAGCCCTGAAACAACCTCAAGCCATCACTATTCCCTAGCATTGGGTCAGATGCCCTTTCTGGGTGCGGCATCATCCCCAACACATTGCCCTGACGATTGCAAATCCCGGCAATGTTGTTCAATGAACCGTTGGGATTTTCTCCTTCATAACGAAACACGACTTGCCCGTTAGCTTCAATTTCAGCGAGAGTGGCTTCATCAGCGTAGAATCGACCCTCTCCGTGGGCAATGGGTAAAGTGATAACTTCATTAGTGGTATAAGCTTGCGTCCACGAGAGATTGGTACGCTCAACTTTCAAGGGGACGCGATCGCAAATAAAATGCAAATCCCGATTTCTGGTTAATACCCCTGGCAAAAGTCCAGCTTCAGTTAATACCTGAAAACCGTTGCAAATACCAATGACAAACTTACCCTTTTGAGCATGTTCCACAACCTGCTGCATCACGGGTGAAAAACGTGCGATCGCACCGCAGCGCAGATAATCCCCGTAACTAAAGCCACCAGGGACGATGAGGATATCTAAATCAGCAATGTCTGTCTCTTGATGCCAAACCATGCGAGTTGGTTGTAAGAGCAAATCTCTAGTTACATAAGCAACATCGCGATCGCACGTTTTTCACCCGTGATGCAGCAGGTTGTGGAACATGCTCAAAAGGGTAAGTTTGTCATTGGTATTTGCAACGGTTTTCAGGTATTAACTGAAGCTGGACTTTT
>NZ_NOLK01000140.1:0-21571 GCF_002245985.1 Nostoc sp. 'Peltigera membranacea cyanobiont' 232 | reverse complement strand
ATTGCTGCCCCTGGCTATAAAATTATCAAAGCCGATTACTCCCAAATTGAACTACGAATTATGGCTCGGCTTAGTGGTGATACAAAGATGTGCCAAGTCTATCGTCAAGGGGCTGACTTACATCGATTAACAGCATCTCTAGTAACTGGAAAATATATCAATGAAGTGACTGAAGAAGACCGCAGATTAGCAAAAGCAATAAACTTTGGATTGATTTTCGGTATGGGCGCTGCCAAACTCCAAATTTACGCCCAAGTAAAATATGGGGTGGCAATGACATTAGAGCAAGCAAAAGCTTTCAGTCAACGATTCTTTGAAGCTTATCCTGGAATAGCTAGGTGGCATAAAAACATCAAACGTAAATACATCCAAGGCATTAAGGAAAGTCGTACACTAGCAAATAGACGACGGAGATGGGTAAACAAGCCCCGACTATCAGAGCTATTTAACCATCCAGTACAAGGTTTAAATGCCGACATCAACAAATTAGCTATGGTAAAACTTTCAACGACCTTAGCTAAATTCAGAACAAAACTCATCTGTGTAAGACATGATGAAATTGTACTGAAATGTCCAGAGACTGAAGTTGACCAAGTTAGGCATATATTACACAATTGTATGGTTGCTGCTGCCCAAAAGTTTCTCAGCCCTATTCCAGTTGTTATAGATATTAAAACATCAAATAGCTGGTGAACTATCCCAACTTGCCGAGTACGACTGAAGTTGGATTCGCAGTAAAGCTATTCTGAGAAGATTTGTCAAAAACTCAACTGCCCTCCTCACAGTATAGCTCGTGCAAAAATGTGGTTAGAGGGCGTTTCGTTTTTGATCCGAAGCACTATCCCCGGGAGCATCCCAAATGTGCAAAAATAAAGAAAGGAAAATTATTCGCGAGGAATCATCGCGAATAATAAGGGGGACTCAATCTTGTGGATTTTCCTCTTCTTGCTCAGAACCAGAGCTAATATCTAGTAGACAATCATCAAGGGTATCAATTATTTTCTGTATCTCATTCCAAACAGAACGTCTGAAAACAGACATAACAGCATCGATATGTACATCCGTACCAGCTTTGCCTAAATGTTTGTATTTACTGAGTTTGTTCGATGTAGCGCATTGGAAGTATGGGATTGGCACTTGTAATTTGTAGTACCAATATTTCTTCAAATTTTGACGGACTTGATAACGCGCTACCCAAGCCCCGGATACAGCCAGAGTACCCTGCTTTAATAAAAGTGCTTGTTGTTTTTCTAAGGCTGTAATAGTCTTTTTAATTCGCTCAAATCGAGCTAATTTATCCTGTTCAGTATCCTTGGCTCTTGGTCTGGGCATACAAAAACACCAAATATATTCGCGAGTTATCATCGCGAATAACAATCTTGTTCCTTTTTGTGCGATTTATTTTACATTACAGGTAGTGGGAGCTAGTTTGCCATTTAAGTAAGCACAACGCAAAGAGAGCATATATGGTATGGAATCATACTTCCACTGCGCTCCAACTATTTGTAGTCGCTTATCGATCTGCTTAACGGCTGACTCTACTGCTCCAGAACCAATCGAGCTTAATTGCTCGGCTTGGAAGTACATATAATTCACCAAACGATGTCTATGTTTGCGTAGGTAATTTGTAAATTGGGTAACTCCTACACATTTACTTTTGTTGAGCTTGGTAATTGCTTGTTCGACTTGTCCGTACCAAAGTTCGGACTCAATGTCTACAAGAAATTTTTTAGAGGACTGTATTTTATACAAATTTTCTTTCAAATGATACCAATCTAGAATTTCTTGCCTAGATTCTGGGCGAGCTATTTGGGCAAATAAATTCCAAATCCCATCATGTCCATCTCCCAAACAGTAAAGAGTTTTACCAATGTTTTGGCTGTTGACCCAATCAGTTAAAGAGAGATTATCTTGAAAAAATGCCCCGTAATAAATCCCCTGCAATCGTCCCGTTTTATACTCCTTCCAATAAGCGGGCTGACCTTTTTTTTCGGAACGAAGTCGTACCTTTCCACCATCTAAACAGACTTCTGTTAATTTCTGTTTGACGTTCGGGGGAGATAAGTCTACTTTTTTGACTTGGCGATGGTGCGTACTATGACCAACTTCTATCCCTGTTAGAAGCTTAAGATCATTCTCTGCATCCTGGAATGACTCGTTGGCTGCAAGTAACAAACAGCACTTTTCAAGCAATGGGCTAAATCGACGATACGGTTCTATTCCCAGACGAGATGCCTGTTTATTTGTGACTTTAATCTTACCAACACAACTCCTTATTGTCCGTGTTTTACCCTGTGTTGTTCCAGTCTTTTCTCCGACAAAAAAAAGGCGATTTTCGGACTGACATGTTCCAAAACCTGGTCGCGTACAGATGTTTCGATGCCCTCAAATGTTTCGATTTTTTCGGGTGGGGTATTTTTATAAAGGATTTTGGCTATCTCTTTGATGTGGACTTCTAAAAGTTGTTTATCTTCTGGGGTCATTGTTTTATTTTTCTTTTAACCATACTTTTTGACTGCCATAATTTTCTCAGCTATAGACAGCATTTGTATAGTCCCCCTATAATTCGCGATGACACCTCGCGAATTATTTTTCTTTTCTTTGGTCTTCTTGCCAAATTGGGATGCTCCCCTATCCCCGCCCTATCCCAATACCGTTTAGTTAAGGACATTTATCTGTTGGGGCGGGCTGTTCTTGAGCAGGGGAAGCAGGGCGATAAAAAAGGTTTAACCCAAGCGTATTGCACCCTATCCACTATTTCTGGATATTCCTGAATCGGTATTCTAGCGATTATAAATAACGGAACTATTTTAACTATATCTGCTTACGCAGATGGAGAGTGAATCAAGAGTTTAAAACCCGCTTAATTGGGTTTTATTTGTGTGTCTATAAACTCCGTGACTGACAAATACCTGATGTAAGAAATAAGTTCAAAATTTTACCTATTTGAGGTGTATTAATGTCTAATCCCCGGATTTTAGGGGCAAGAGAAATTCATCTAATTTCACTCTACAGTCACTGGGAATTTGGTATGAAACCAGAAGAATTTTATGCCAAATGGGATGTGAGTTATGAACAAATTGCCTTAATATGCTGTCGTTCCGATTCTACGGTCAGAGGTTGGTTTAAGCAAGGTAAGTTTAGACGCTATCCTCAGCCTAATGATTTACGACATTTGGCATTCATGGACTTTTTGCTGGAACATTTTGAAGAAGTTCCCGAACAAATTTGGCAATTGCTATGTCTGACTCATTCGCCTTGATATCAATAACATTTCTATTCTACATATAGCAATCCGGTTTGATTATTGAAAGGTTTTTAAAACAAAAGCTTTGCCCTGCAAGGTTTTCAGATTGAGTACACAATATTTCATTCCAGTCGGAATGCTATATATCTGTCCAATAAATCTAATGCACACATAATTCTAATTGTCAATATCAATTTGACCTGTCTTTGAGTATACCTCCTCGTTTAAGGTAAATATTGGCGATTTAAAAGCACATAACATGGTTATTTTACAGCATTTTTAAGGGGTAAAATATGACTTATTCTGAGCAATTAAAACCGTGGTGTATTGTCCATGATATTCCCAATCAAGAAAATATTGTTGTGAAAAGATTCCGCCGACGTGATGATGCTGTTGCTTATCTGCAAGTGTTGAGGCAGTCAGGCAGAGATATTGTTTTTAAAATCATTTTTAAGGCTAAAAACGTCAAGATGCCACGGGAAAATGAAGCTTTGAACGGTTCGTTTTGAGAAGATTTTAAAATAATAAGAATACTAACTTACCGGATAATATAATCCCGTATTTTTGTTAGATTACCACCCCATACCCCACTAAGCCAGTAATATAAATGTTAAAACTGTAGTCTCAACAATTAATGGTTTGTAGCAATTTTTCAAACAAGGGATCGCCAAAATTCATTAAACGTAGTGAAGGCATTTCATCAAAAATATTAGGGTAAAAAGTAACCATGTAATTCTGCCCTTTGTAATTCAGTTGCCAAGTACGTTCGCTCCTTCTCTCAAACTGCACACCATTAGCTTTTAAAATTGCTGAATAGGTGAATAACTGCTCAATAGTTTCTGGCGTAAAGGGAGCTGAAGCAATTGGTTTTTGAATTTCTGCTAAGTCAGCTTCTAAATCCATTGCTACCATTTCTTCAATTGCTAAACGAGGTGGTGGGCTATCTAACACAGAATCGAATTGAGACATTAAAACATCCTCTTCTTCTGGATCAGCACTCATAACAGCCCGTTCAATAAAGGTAGGGACTTGGGCTAGAATCGGCTGAAGATTACCAACAACAGTGGCAAAGGCATTAATGCGATCGCGCAATTTTCGATAAACTTTCGCTTCTACAGTGCCATCATAGTAAAAATTGTGAATTCGCACAGTCGGATATCTTTGTCCAATGCGGTCAATTCTCCCAATACGCTGTTCGACCCGCATCGGATTCCAAGGCATATCATAATTAATCAACACACCACAATTTTGTAAATTCAACCCCTCAGAAGCAGACTCAGTACAGAGGAGAATTTTGATTTCATCTTGGCGAAATCGGCGTTTAATTTCTTCCTTGGGAACTAGACACCACTCCCCATTCTGGTAGAGTTCCCCACCACGACCTGAATAACAAGCTACTTGGCTACCGTACAACTCCTTCAATGTATCCCGTAGATAGTCCATCGTGTCAGTGTACTGGGTGAAAACGATCGCACTTTCTCGGTCAGTTAATTCTTGGCGTAAAATCTGAATAAAGCGAGAAAGCTTGCTATCTTCCCCCGTGTTTTCAAATTGGCGTAGTAATTCTTCAAGATATTGAATTTCCTGGGGGTCTACTGGTTCAAAGAAAGATTCCAGCCCAGCAATTACTGTATCATCCTCATTATCCACATCTACTAAATCGTCGTCACTTAAAACGCTTCCCCGTTGAGTTAACAAATAATCCAAACGACGTTGCAGAGATGATTTGATAGCATAAAATGAACTGGTCAAACGTTTACGGTAAAGGGTCATCAAAAAACCCAAACAAGAACGCTGATCTATTTGTGCCAGTCGGTAAAAGTGACGTACATAGTCGCTGACAGCTACATAAAGCGGTACTTCCCGTTGGGGTTCCAGCGTAATAGCATTATCCTGCACAACTCTAGTAGGAATATCCCGATCTAACAGTCCCCTTTGATAGTATTGTCGGAGAGTGTCGCGGGTGTGGCGGAACATCAAGTCTTTTAGGGGCGTGTTCACTGTCAAGTATTGGCGTGAGGTGTCGATAAAGTCTTCATCTGCCAATAGTTGTTTGTGATTGGAGATTTTCTTACCCCGTTGCCAAGTATCCTGCATTTTGTAAGCAAGAATGCGATCGCTCTTGGTCAAAAACTGCTCTAATCTAGAGCAAGGTTGTCCGCCGCGCCCAAAGTAATCACTAGACATGACTTGCCAAAAATTAATTACTTCTTGCTTGACAGCACCTTGTAGCGAGGCGAAATAATCGCAGAAGTTATCGCCATAACTCCAATGCCCCTGCAATCCCAGCAGGTTTAACAAGTCGAAAACTTCTATAGCATCAATTTGCATCGGAGTTGCTGACAAAAGAATCAGGGATTTAGTCTTCTCCTTCAACTGTGTCATTAACTGTAACAAGCGATTGGGTGTTTCTTTGCGGTCTTGGGGACTTTTGCGGCGTGCGTGGTGGGCTTCGTCTAAGATTACTAAATCCCAAGGTTCTGCTGATAGCAGCTGGTGCATTCTGTCAGTTCTCCGCACCAAATGAGAAGAAGCGAGGATTAAATCTTGGGTATTCCAGGGATTAGCTGCTGCGGGGATAGTCCGCTTGTAGGGGTCTTTAAATTCTGTAGATGTGTAACTCCAAAAATGCAGATTAAATTTTTCCCGCAATTCTTCTTGCCATTGGGGTTGAACGCTAGCAGGTGCTAAAATCAGTACCCGCTTCACTTTTTTGGATAACAGCAGATAACGCAGAATTAAACCAGTTTCAATAGTCTTTCCTAAACCAACTTCGTCAGCAATGAGAAAACTTTGGGGAAAATTTTGAGCAACGCGGCGCAGGATTTTTATTTGGTGTGGCCAGGGGTGAATGGGAATTGATTTTAAACAAAAGTCCAAGCAACCGGGATGTTCATGAATATTGGCAAGTCGAGTAAATGCCAACCGTTCTTCTTCCCTTACTTCTGTAGAAATAGCTAAAGGGTCTGATTTTAGTTCCGGTTCTGGTTGTGCTTCTGGTTCAGTTAATTCTATTTTTGTTAGAGGTCTAGAGTCAAATTCAGCTTGGGCATTCCAATCAGGTTTCGTAGATTTTGCGTAACGCAACAGCTTTTTCTGTACCGCCTCTGGAACTTCAAAGACTCGCACATTAGGCGATACGTCATACCAAAGTTGCTCAAATCTCGCTACTTCTTCTTCAACTCTATCTAGTTCCCTTCCTCCCTCCCAAGAACAATAAACGTGAAAGGATTCTACATTCCTCTCCCAGCCACCGATAGATTCGTTATTGGAACCGTTAAATGCTAATTTCTCGCCCTTGCTATCAGTAAAAATGCCAACTTTTTCGTGAAATATATGCTGTGGGTCTAGCTGCTGTGTACTATCTTCAGGTAATCCATTTTCTTTAAGAGGAATAGCAATTTTAATATCGAGATATTGATTTTGAATTAACCAACTGAGAATTTCAAAGTGTTTGAGTTGGGCAAAACTTTCTGGTGGTTTTAAGTCTGCATCTAGACGAGATAGCAATGCGTCTCGCAGTTCGTATCCCTGTTGAATTGCTTGTAAATCTTGGGGGCTAAACTGACAACCCATGATTAACCGCATTCGCCCTTTGTTGTGCAGCATTGCACCTAAACCCCGTGCAACTTTACTTAAAATGGCACTGCTAAAAAAACCTGCTTTCCGGTCATATTGAATGGCACACTCTAAAGCAGGAATGTAGAAATCAGTGATGGTGTTGTGGGTGTTGCTGGTGTAACTAATTTTCCAGGGATATTCACGCAGGTTTTTCAACTTTCTAACCAGTTATCTAATTTTAAGTTGGGGATATTTATAAAATCTTTGATATTGTTAGTAACAATAATATCGTCACGAGAACGAGCTACAGCAGCAATCAAAGCATCAAATTCTCCAGTTGGTTTCCCAATTTTCCTGAGTTCGCTTTGAATCTTGCCAAATTCGATAGCCGCTTCTATTTCAAATGGTTCTACTGGTAGGAGTTCAGTAAACTGTGCTAATATCTCTAGATTTTTGGCTACCTGTTGAGAACAATAAACGCCTTTATATAGTTCTGAAACTACAATGATGGAGAGATAGCATTGGCTGAAAAAGCGATTGAATTTAGTAACAGCTTGGGGATTTTCGTTCAGCAGTGCAATACAAATATTGGTATCTAGTAGATACATTAGCCGTTATCCCGATTATCAAGTGAGTCTAATGTTCTGCCTTGATAAGTATGGCGCTGTTGGTCAATTTCTGTAAATATTTCTGTTAATTCCGGTTGGTTCTTCCAAGCCCCGAATAATTGATTTAGTCTAGCTAGTCTCTCCTCGTCTGTTAATAGTGGTTGTGGTTCTGTAATTTGATTGGTAATAAATTCTACATCTATGATTATTTCTGTCCCATCTGGAATATTATTAAGTTGTTCTAATATTTCAATATTTTGACCACGTTTTATGCCTCTAACCTTCATGTTTGATTATCTCCTATAATTATTAGTTGACTGATGATTGATGATTGTTGGCAAAGAAAGTCATGATATAGCTTTTGTTAAGATTGGATAATTAATTTAGAAACTTTATCCGATAAATTTTGCTGACAAGCATCAAACCATTCTTGAATCAATTTATCTTTGCCATCTGGAACTTCATAAAATCTGAAAGACATACCGCTACTTCTAGATATTCTGACAACTCCTGACAGGTCTAATATCTCCTGATTGATTTTAGCGGATATTTCTAATGGGATAGATACAGATTCGATTTCTTTGTTAGATGGGTGTTCTGATGGAATTCCTCTGCTTTCTGCTGTTTTTTTCGCCAGTTCTAAATCTTTTAACGCCTCAGCTTGACCTGTAGATTTTAGCTCTACACTAAAATCATATTGATTCATTTTTTATTTCCTCCATTAATTAATTATGACAGTTGTCTGTTAACGGTCAACAGCCCTCAATCATCAGTCTCTTCAGTCTCTAAATTCAAACTCATTTGTCCATAATTTAAGGATAGCTCAGGTTGCACATAAGACACTTTGGCTTTGATTTCATCCATAGCCAACCACAAATCTAATAAGGCTTTTTCTTCAGTCAGGCGTTTCTTTTCATCACCAATGCGCGGAATTACTTTCAACGCTACTTCAAATGTCCGCATAAATAAATCGTTGCTAACTAAGCCTGTATTTTTCATAAATCTACGGACTGGTTCTGTATTTTCTTCCTCTTGGTAAAGGGCGATAATGGCGTGGAGTCCATCAACTAAGTATCTGGCAGAAAATTCAGTATCAGTGACAGAGAAGGCGCGTTTTTTCAGGCGTTGTTGCGGGGTGAGTAATTTACAGTAACCACTTGCAGAATCGAGTAGTTTGTGTTTTTTGACTAAATCGGAGACATCAAAACCACCCACTGCTAAGGCGAGTTGTCTAGCTTCATCGAAGGGGAATTCTCGCGCTTCAAAGGTATCCCATGCCAAGATGTACCATTGGGTTAGAGGGTCGATACCGTTGAAGTCTTTACCTTCTAATAGCTTTTGTAGTCGGTATTCGACTACTGCTTGGCGTACTTCTTCAAATGCTGCTTTGGGTTCAACTTGATTACCTGCACTGTCGAGGATGGAACTATATTTGGTAAACACACTCAAAGCTGAACCGAAAGCACTTAAGCACAAGTTTATACCAGGGGGTTTAATGCGGCGTTGCGGATCTGCTACTCTATCAGCAGCAGGACGAGAATCTGCTGTTAAGCATTTTTCGAGTTCTGGCGCTTTTTCAAAGACGATATTTCGCACGTCAATTCGCACATCATCCCACCAAGCTTGTTCGGCGTTGGGGTCACGTTTGCGGCATACTAAAAGCACTGTGCTGGATACTGCATTTTTCTGTGCTTGGTGCAAGTTTTGCGGGTTTTCGGTACTGACAGCCCAAGATGCGGTAATCTTGAAACCAGCATCGATGAGGGATTTGGCTAAGACATCCCACGCGCCGGAGTCTTTGTGGTTAAATTGCACTGTCATTACGCCGTCGTCGCGTAATACGCGATGGTATTCGGCGAACGCCATCGCCATTTTTGCTTCATAATCTTGATAGGCTAGTTCTTTTGGGGATACTCCCATGTTGCGGAAGCGACCTAAATTTGCAACAGCTTCTCTATCTTTATCAGTTAATTCCAAATAGAAAAGTTCGGGAAGAATATCACCAAGACAGCGCTTTATCCAAACATAGAAAAAATCTGATAGTTCTGCATAAGGTATTGTGTCGTAATAAGGTGGATCGGTTATGATTGCATCAACAGAATTTTCAATAATATGTGTTAAATTATCGGCTGATGCTGATTCTATTTGAATACTTTTAGGGTCGTATTTTTCAATTCCCTGTAAACTTGTTGAACTAGATTTAGTACCTAATAATTCACACAGCTTCTTATAATCTCTTGCTGCTTCTTCTTGACAAGCTTGCCAAAGTTCAGTGGCTCCGTTAACCTCTGGGTAATTCCACATCAAATTCATTGCGTGTTGTGTGGAGCTTTTCTGAATACAAGCTCTTGAGGCATTATATACTACAAGCCTACAATTAGCATCAACGCATCTATCAATTACTAAAGCTAAATAAGTAGAAATAGCTTCTGCTTTTCCCCAATCATACTCAGATTGAATTAATACTTTTAGTTCGTTGAAAATTTCTACATAAGTTATAAGTGTTAAAAGCTGACGAGAATTAAAATATTTATCCCATGTAGTCAAACCATAGCGGTAGGCCATCATGTATTGAGGATTATCACTACAAGCTTCTTCTGGAATTAAGTGTTTTTTATTAGGATTATTATAAATTTCTAAACTTTGAATTTTAGCAATATCACAGCCTGTAAAATCTATATCAGTTGGAATTCGGAATTGGATATTATTAGCCCCTAGTCGATAAGCAACAGCATAAAGTTGATGACCAAATCCGATATTCTGGGCATAATCTATTAAATATTCTTGCTCTATTGTATTTGAACAGTTAGGACATTTAGCTACACTTCTCGATATGGTCTTATAATCATCTGGATCATATTCACCATCATGAGTTTTAATTGTTGTTTCTTTCCCCTTGCTACCCTTAACCAATTCAAAATCAACCCGTTTATTTTCAGGATTAGGAATTGGCTTTACAGCATACCAATCACTTGTAATTTTCCTAGTTTGTCCTTTACCTGCATAATTACTAGTCCGACTTAACCACCAATTTGGACTAAGCGGTACAACAGACTCACAACTTGGACAAACAACGGTATGCGCCCATAAATAATTCTGCACAGTTTCCCCTGGTAAAGAAGGGAAAAATTCAGCTAATCTTTTCTCAGCCTCATCACCTACCCACTTCACCCATTTATCAATATCCTGCTGCAAATCTGGGCCAAACTTTAGCGGATATTCCATCGCCGCCTTCATCGTCACCACCGCCACAGGATTTAAATCAGAAGCTAGCACATTTAACCCATATCTCGCCGCTTCAAAAGGGATACTTCCACCACCTGCAAAAGCATCTAAAACAGTCGGTGTGCGAGTTCCCCAAACCTTCTCACAATAATCCTGCACCTTCTTAATTTGCACAGAATTAGGCGGCGTTTTATATAGCTTTACCTCCTTCCCCGGTACTAACCCCAGTAAATATTCAAACTCTTGCATTGTGATATCTGCTGGTAATAAAGAAGCCAACACACTGGCGCGACTAAAAGATAATGGCTTCCGCGAATACCAGCGATGTAATCCTTTAAATGGATTTCCCCCATGTTCAAAATTAACTTGCTCATTTAATACCTGCACAGGCATCATTTTTTCAATAAATACAGCAGGGCGTTTAGAAGTTGAGTTAGACATTTTTATTACCAACCATAAGTCCGAATATTATTAAAATTAATTGTATCAATACCTACTTTTTGCAGATAATTAGCTAACTTAAAATCATCTGTAAGCACTAAATATTTATTTTTTGCTAAAGTCACAATTCCACAGTCAGTCAGCCCATATTTAGTAAAATTATCTAGCTGAACAGCATTGACACTTTCAATATAAAATTCATCTAATGCAGTCATCGCTTGAGCAAATACAGAGTAACATTGAGAACGTTCTGGTTCACCAATCTGGTTAACCAGACTATTCACTTCAGTCAGCACATTAGGAGTTGTAACAATTTTTGAGAAATACGACAAGATACTCACCAGCAAATCGTAATCTTCCGGTAAAAACTTTTCAGTCCGATTAAATTGTGATATTCGCCCCCGATTTACAGTACCAACAAACCAAAGCAGTAAAATATTTGTGTCAATTAAAATTCCTTTTTGTTTGTAACTTTGAAACAATGAGCGAATATAATCTTTCATACCTCACGAATTTTCATCGATTTTACTTCCCCCGTTTCGGCATCTACGGTAAATATTTTATACTCACGTTCATATTTAGTAGCTAAAGAAATAGCTTCAGGGATAAGTGTTCTTTCAGTCTTAGCTACAGGGCGACTAAAACCTAAAGTTACATACCAAAACCTTTTATTCTCTGACAATTCTACTTCTTCAAGCAAGATATCATTGATAGAATTACCTATCATATCCTGGATATCTTCAAAATATTTTTTAGCAGCTAGAACAGCACCACGCACGTCAATTTTCATATATTTTACCTCCTGATTTATAGTTATAACTTTATTTGTTAACTGTTGACTGTCAACCGTCAACTAATCCCCCAAAAGTACACGAATTGCTTTCAAAGCCTGATTACGTTTACCATTGCTAATCTTGGCAAACCAGTAGTGCGATTCCTCATAACTCATGGCTCTAATCCCTTGGGCAATATTCGCAATGCGTTCTATTTTAGAAAGCGGTTGCAAAGTCTGAAACAATAATGCCAGATTTATCCCTGATTCCTCATTCAAAACATAAGGAGTTTGGCGATTGTGACTTAGGGTTTTGGGGTCATAATTATTCGCCTTCAAAGAATCATAAATTGCCTGTTTCACCTGAATTAAAGCATTGCCCTTTAAACGCCCAATTCTTTTGGCAGAAGGACGCTTTTTTTCACCGGCTTTTTTATAAGCACATTGATACAACTCCAGGGCAAAGTTATTATTATCTGTAGGAACCACTCGCAATTGAAACTCTTGCATCTCAGTACGTTACTTTCGCCATCAAATTTAGCCTGTCAACCGGATTACGATTCAGGGCTTGTTTGATATTACTGATTTCTGCGCCGTTTGGTTGCACTGGAGATGAAAATTCAAATACTAGCTTCAGCGACACGTCAGCTTTTACATCCGGGCTACTTAGCAAAGTGTTAACAGCCCCCTGAAAACTCTGAAATCCTTTAACTGGCCCTTGGTACTCTAACCTGATAAACTGTTCATTAACAGTAATAGTTGCCGTTTGGTCGATTTGCAAGGGTAGCTTGATCAACGGGAAAACCGTCATCAACTTGCGGTAGTCCATTACTTGCCCAACGGAGATTTCCAACGACTGGATACCCTGAACTTGATTATCTTGGATGCGATCGCTTAATTCATTAAACACCCTATCGAGTGTTCCCTCCAAGTCAAATTCTTCCGGTTTGGCTTTAAATAGAGGTGAATCATCCCACGAACCGTTCCCATCTTCGCCTGCGCTTGGTGTACTGGGTGTTCCAGTACCATAAGTCAATATCTTCGCTTGGGTTTCCCTTTCCTCTACTTCGCCATTGCCGTAGTCAGCTACAATTTTGAAGGTTGTGGTTTTAGCGATCGCTGTTTCGTACTCATCACTAGGGCGAAACTCCCCTGCAACCAAATTCCCATCCTGATACAGCTTAATCGTCAAAGCCCCCGATGCTTTCCACCGTATCCGCACAGGTTTTACCGATTCTGTACTGGACAAGACTTGAGCATTCAGTTCAATTTCTCGCGGTTTCGGTAGTTCCAGAATTCCCCGGCGGTAAAGTACCATCCGTTCAGAAAATTCTATGGAGTCGGGTAGAGTAAATTTACCGTCATCGGTTTTAATAAACAGCTTTTCTCCTACTTTCATATCCCAGTTACCACTCTGCAAGCCTTGCCGGATGGTTTCTTTTAGCCTGGATAATTCAGCATCGACAAATATATTTAAACTCAAATCTTTGGCGAAAGCTTCTTTTAATGCTTTAGTTGTCCAATGGTTTAACCCAGACAGCCATACCTTCTGCAAAATATAAGCGGGGGCGAATGGTGTATCATCAGCACGAATTTTTTGACAATCTTTGAGTGCTTTTAAGATGACATCTTGTTGATTATTTTTACCCTTCACATCGCTAGAATCTTGCGCGGGAAGGGTATAGTGCATCAAACCCTTGGGAGCTTTTACAGGATCGTTAGCGGGATAAAATAAGTGCCGATAGGCATTTGTTAAAGATACTCTTACCCCTAAATCAAGAGAACCTTTTTTATCTTTGAGTTGTTTTTGCTGATTTTCTGATAAATCTTGCAAGCGATTGGCAGAATTTAGAATATTTTGAATAGCCCGAAACTCCCTAGCATTGTCAATTGCCCGTTCTAATTCTTGCTTATTTGCGACTAAAAATAACAAACGATTTCTAAAAGTACGGAATTTACCTGATTCACCTGTTTCATTAAAAATTTTCTCCACCATTGGCGGTGGCCCTTCGGTAGTTACAGAAATAGTCGCCTCGTTAAAGTCAATTAAACACAGGGCAATACTATCCGACACGTCATCCACATCTGCTGGTGATTCTGGTGCAATAACTAACGTGAGTAGTCTATTAGCAAAAATGGCATCGCGGCGACTTCGTAAATCATCCTTCGCCTCGGTAATTCCAACTTGGGCTTTTTCTTCAGCAATAATTTTATTGATTGATGGTTCTTCCTTGAAACGAGCCAAAGTTGTCATTGGATCATTTTCCAAGTACCAAGCAACTTCACTCAACCTTTCTAAGGCAGTATCAACAAAACCAATTTCTAGCCCCGGTGTCAACAAAGATAAATTTAATTCGGCGCGACGAATACCCGCAGATATACCTTGAGTAATGGAATGCAAAAAAATAGTCCGGGCTACCCAGGTTGAAAAGGGAGGTTTACCAGCAGCTTTCCATTCTGCATCTTGTAACTGAGCGTGTGCCTCTCTACCATCTTTGTTGTAAATGTCTGCTTGGATCGTAATCCGCATCAAAGGACGTTCCAAACGGGCAGTTAAATCACTGGTGATTTCTTCTTCAATACCAACAGGAATGTGGTGAGAATGAATTAGCGGTATCCATACAGTAGTATCGTCCCACAGATAACGTATAACTCTAGCAAATAACCGCAAAGCGCCTCTGGTGCGTTGGAAGTTTGGGATGGAGGCAATCTTTTTAGTCAGCAGATTAAATAATTCTGGGTGGAAGGGATAACTCTGCTCGATACTGTCAGCATAGCGTGCATCTTTGCAACCATCTGGTAAATTAATCCGACTAGCTTTATAAGTTTGTAAATATTCTTTTGAAGCATTATTGGCAGCGTTAGCTTCAATGCTGCTGAACATCCTCTGTTTAACTATATTGTAAATTTCAATATCAGTGCTGGGTTTAATGATCCGCTCTTGCCTAGCGGTAGCGGAAATGGTTTCCCGGATTTCGGTGGTTTCTTCGCCAAAACTGTCAGTGGAGGAAGCCAGCGTGTAAACAAATACTAAATTATTACAAGATGCTGCTAAATCCATGAGGGCGAATAAAAAAGCAACTACCTGTCCAGCTAAGTTGCTGTTACCAACTAGAGTAGCTTTGGCTTTTCTCAGGTATGAGGCAATTTCATCGATGATAATGACTGTGGGTTGCCCTTGGATTATCCTTTCTAAAACCACTGTGCCTGGACTGACTCGCTGTTCGTCAGAACCTTTAAGCAGGCTATAACCTGCTACACCATTAATTTGATAAGCAATTTCTCCCCAAAGGGTATAAGTGGTAACGCCAGTGTCCGCATGGTAAACACCGTTAACTGGATCAAGGTCTTGGCAAGCGATCGCAGCTGCTTGAATCGGTCGGTCTGGAATTAAATTAATGTTATCAGTAAAACGGTCTAGTCCAGAAATCTCTCGTCCATGTTTAGCAATATGCCACAAAGCAATTTCATCGTGGGTTTTACCACCACCAAAGCTGGTTTCCAGTCGGATAATGGGAGAACCTACAGCTTCCCCTACCAACCGCCCGAACACTTCAGAGATTAGGGTTTTCAAACCATCGGTAGCAAATGTATTGGCGAAAAAGGCTGTGGGGTCTTGGTAGACTTGCGGCGCTTTCCCTTCCACAACCAGTCGTAGCTTGGCGGCGAATAATTCGGGGGAGAGTTCCCCTGCTAAAATTTCTTCTCTGGGAAGACACGTTTGAAATACTGGCGAAAGCATTGGTATATATCAATAGTTGTTAATTGACAGTTAACTAACAACCGCCAACAGTAGCTTGTTGTTAAATATACAACTTATATTATGTATAAGTTTTAAAATTCTGATTTCCATAATATTGTAAGTAACAGTATAAGTTGGGCAAAGTCCCCAAAGCAGAGATTTGCGATAGCCGAAGGCTTAAGCTTCGCTTATCGCATTCTTGGCGGGCGGGTACGCCGTCGCACTTCATGTACTGCCAGGGTGCGTTCATCAAGGTTCTGTAATGTTCGTGCATCAGTCATTTGAACAATGACAATTGACCAGGAGAAATATTGCCTCGTCGGAATCGATGGTAGTAAAGATGACAACCACTACATAACGGAGCAAGATTTTCTAAGCGATTGTCAGAAGGATCAAAATTAAAGTGGTGTACCTGAAGTGTATAGACTCGGCGCTGGGATAAGGTTAGCTCTGGTGGCTTTTGTCCAGGACGCAGGCAAACGCGATTGCATCTAGTACAGCGCCAATCAAAAGATTCTTTGATAGAGGTGGCGATTTCTTTCCAATTCTGGGGATAGCGGCTGGTACTCATGAAAATACTTGAGAGAGCAACAACATGAGGTAATTCTAATCGATTAAGTACTCTTAAGGTAGTATTTGTGGCACAGAAACGTGTTTAGAGCTTTGATGAGTATAGTACAGACAGCTTTTATACCAACAATAGAATCAGGACTAAAAGTGATTGAGAAGTGGTGAGGCAGAAGGCGATCGCCTAACTATCTCCTAAGTACAAAAGAATATTTATTACGCTTTCAATAATATTAATATTTAAAGCTGCTATTTCTTTGAGCAAAAAAATTCTAGCACTCGTGAGAGAAATTAAACTGGTGTTATGCCAAAAATCAACAAGTGTGTAGGCGTATTTAAAATTAATAAAAATACTAACTTGCCGGATGATATAATCCCGTATTTTCGTTAAATTCCCACCCCATACCCGATTTATCCTTGCCCTTGCACCATGCCACAAAAAGCGGTGGGTGCAGCTTAATTCGCTGTTCGCGTACAGTTTCTTGACTTACACCAAGTCTTGAAGCTAAACCTTCTTCGCTTAATGGTTGCATTCGGGGAGTATGCACTTTGAATGATGAATTGTTGTTGTACGATTTATTGCCCCGCTTTTGTTGATTGTTGAGATGATTTTGAATTTTAATAATCGCCTCAGTAAACTGTGTCATTCGGGCTGTTATCCCCTCCACTTTTTCTTCTAAATCGGCGAGATTATGGATTGCTCCGGTTTCGTTGCTAGATTCACTTGAAAACTGTGACTCGAGCTTATCCAGTCGTGAGCAAATAGCTAATATCGTTTCATTCGTAAGACTGAAGTGACTATTGTTACCAGCAACCAAGTACTCCTCAACACTTGCCTTAATCTTAGAGTCGAGGCGTTTATCTAAATTATCGCCACCAATTGCATCAAGGTTATCTATATCATCTAGGTAGAGTTCGATAAATTGGGTCAGCGTGGCTGTTGCCGTCGTCCCTTTCGACTTACAACGGGCGATAAACTGCTCCCACATCTTTTGGTCGCAGTTAAATGATGCCAGCTTCTTGTTTTTCCCTGTTTGGCTCATGTCTAGGTAATGTCTAGGTAAATCTGGACTGGACACGACTGAGTGTGTCATCCATCTTGATAACTACCTTGACACTATCATTTTGGAGCGCATGAGTGCGCCCGCCGGAGACGATGGATGGTCTCCGACCGACCGGAGGTCATCGCCTCTACCAAAAAGCAGTCAGATTACTACTGTCTGCAACAGTTAGTTAGCCACTGTTGGAGTTGTTCAGGAGTCGTTGGCGCACGCACAATTTGAGCAAAGCCTGTTATCGCTTTTGTAGCCAAATCAGGGGGTGACTTCCTGGCTAACGCATCCATTTAGTCAATCATATCTGCCAACAAATTTGTCATCTCTGACTGACCTTGTTTGCGGTTATCGTCATACTGGATTAATACATCCAGCTTGACATGACGGCTGACTTTTTGCGTCTTTCGCACATCCCCTTGGGTTGCTTCCAAAAGAGTTGTAATCCCACTGTGGCGGATGCGGTGGGGTGACATTAACTTTTTTACACCAGCTGCATCAAAATAATTGACAACAATTTTACGGATGCCGTCCCCAGTGAGGCGATGCCCTTTGCTGCGGTTATCAAGGGCGATAAATAAAGGTGAGGAGGCGGTGATATTACCCCGGACTTGCAACCAATCACAGATAGCATTAACTGTTGCTACTGACAGTTTTACCCATTCATCATTTGTACCTTGCCCTTTTCCCAAAATCCGCAACCTGCTTTCGTGTGGGTCGAAGTCTTTAATATTTAATTGACTCACCTCATTGCGTCGCAGTAAATTTTCCCACAACAGCCGCAACAGCGCATAATCTCTTTGACCGTGAACAGTTGAGCGCTCAATTAGCTCGACTACACTGGCGATGGTTTGGGCATCTACCCCAGAGGTATCTCGATACGCCTTTACCTTTTCCAACTCCACATCTTCTAGCGTATAGCTACACACACCTAGCTTGCGGGCAAACTTCACCAGCGATTTAATGCTGCTGAGGCGACGGTTAACCGTTGCTTCCTTCAACCCCTGTGCCAGTAGCTTTGCCTTATATTTCAACACCACCGCCACCGCCCGTTTCTCGGTCAGGTGCAAAAACTCCAACACGCTGTCAGAATTCGGCTCAATACCAGTCATCGCCACAAAGAATTTCCGCAAATCTTTCTGGTATTCGCGCCGGGTGCTGGGTGCGCGAATATTGGCGAGCATCAAAGCAATGACATCCTGTTCATCCTCTGTTGCGGCAAAATACCGCTCAATTGGAGCTGAAAGAGATTTTTTTAATGACTCTACCGCATGATCAAATCCGGTATCATCGTTTGCTTTTGGGGATGCACGCCAGGGGGGATATGGAGTATCAGACATAGCATTGGGCGCGAAAATGGTGTTTTTCGATATCAAACCTATTCTCTCTCGATTTGCCTAACCACACTCACTTTGGCGCGATAAATCTTCCATTAGACCAACACAATCTGAATGTTGCTAAATATACTGCTATGGTATTAGTGCTATTCGCCTGTTACCCAATCCTTGAACTGTACTACAGTATGTATTTTGACTGAATTATTATAGATGCAAATAGATGCAAAAATTAAACCATCCCAGTGGTTGGAATGGTTTAAGGTAATTATCAATTTTTATTACTGCTCATTTTGCTTATAGGAGGCGACCAATTGTTGTTGGCGACAATTCAGGCATTCCTTTTAACTTGACAATTTCGGCGACTTGGTTGTTATTTTGGCGTAATGAAAAGATAGGATTGCCCGTTAGCTTGATTTGAGCTTGATGCTATTAGGGTTGCGCTTCCAAGATCCGACCTATACTTCTTGGCGATAGTGCTGGCAACCCCCTGCGAGTAGCTTCTTCAGCAACTTGCATATGGTAATGGTGCTTTGAACGACTGGGTTTTCGGTTCTTGCTCCATTCGCTGATTTCGACAATTTTGCTTGCCTCTGCGCTCTTGCACTTCTTAGGTCTGCCTGCGTTCACACCTAATACATCATTTACCTTTGCGATCGCATCTTCCAAGGTTTCCGATGTTATGGTACAAGATGTCCACTTTTTCTTCCAGTTTGTTACTGTTTGCTTCGCTATACCAAGTTTTTTTACTATATTTTTATGATTTTCCCCACGATTAAGTTCTAGCAGGATGTTTGCTCTCTTGATCATTTCATCGCTGCCGTTGGCTGCTATATCCTCTAATACTTGCTTTTCAATAGGATTCAATACTTGAATATGAGGCATTTTAGTATTTACCCCGCTTAAACCTACAATTTTGCCAAATCGAATGAAGCCTGATATACTTTTTTTGTAGAGTTCATTTTTCCTAAAGATTCACTCAAAGCCCTGCTGCAAACAGGGCTTTGAGGAAAAAACAACCCCACCTGTTACTAAAACAGGACGGAACTTTGTTTTGTCAATTTAATTATGTAGGTCCATCATATCATGAATTTACCCAGTTTTACAAATCTTTCTTTAGATAGATGCTTTTTTTTGCAATACCAGTGCGTTAAATATCTCTTCAGTCGTATTGGTTTTCAATGGGTTGGAAATAATAGTTTCCTGCGCGAGAAAATTCTCTTTGAGAGTTTTTCCGGTAGGTAATATTTTGCTACTTACAAGATTTAATTATTTTTTAAACTTGTTACTTTTTCCAAGGGATGAAAGTGCTACAAGTTTTGCTGGTTAAGATTTTTCTGGTTTCTGCTTAGGTTTTTCAAGATTGAACTTATCTTTTTAGTGACAATTTGTGACCCGGAGTATCAATATGTCTCTTGTGCAGAATCCGGCAATTGTATATATTTCTCCTGCGGAGTTGGTTGTTCATCCGAAGCTGATAGAAATATATGGTGAGAATGAGGAACGTCCGGCTTTAGAAAAAAGTATCTCGGAAAAAGGGATTCTTGAATCTTTAAAGGTATCTGCACGTACTGGTGTAAATATCGTCTTGGCAGGTAAGTGTCGCTTGCAGATAGCTCGCAAGCTCTTAATTTCCACTGTGAAAGTGGAATTTGTCGAGTCTGGTTCGCCTGAAGAAGATTTGAAACTAGTGCTTGACTTTAATCTCCACCGAGAAGGCGGGAAGACTCATTACCAGAAATTTCACGAGGGGCAGTACTGGGAGAGCGTACTTCGTCCCCAAGCGAAAGAAAGACAGCGCCAAAGCGCTCGTCGTTTGAATCAATCGAATGATTCAAATTTGAATCATTCGGTAACTGAGAGTAAGTCTCAATTAGGGAAGGGCAAGCGAGTGATTCAGGAGGTCTCGGAGAATCTAAATATAAGTGTTGGCAGTTATCACAAGGGTAAGAAAGTTTTTGAATTAATTTCTCAATTACGAGAAATGGAAAAATTTAAGGCAGTTGTTGCACTGGAGATGGAATTTAACCGGAGTATTGATGCAGCATACAAGTTTGTTTGCAATCAAGATATTTGTAACCAGGTAATAGACCTTCTGGAGGCAGATGAGATAGGTAGTATAGGCGATGGTATTGCTTGGATGCTGAATGGCGAGCGCAATCCGTTTCGACGTTTCCAGCTTGACCAAGTATATCAATTCAAGAAGAGACTGCGGCCCGAGTTGGAAATTGTGGGACGGGTTATTGGTATAACTAATGAGTTTGTTGTGTTTGGATTGAGGAATTTAGTGAATATGAGCCTAGAAATTGTGAATCTACGTCCGCGACAGATTGATGCAGAGTTGCAAGATGAACCATCTGGGGAACAGAGAAAAAGAATACTTCACTTAATGCAAAAGTTTAGTGATGTTTTCCCAGTTCAGGTGTCTTTGACGGAGTTGTTAAAACTTCCGAATTTAACTGATAAAGAGGAGGTCTTATTGCGGATGTACGAGTCTGACGTATTTGAAAAAACGTGGGAGGATTATAAGACCCAAATGAAAGCAATGGAAGTATCTACAAATAGAGAAAAGGATAATATTCGTGCTGCATAGGTAGCTGTGAGCAGTTAATCTAGCAGAGAATTTATCCCGCAATTTAACGTTATCTCATAGATTAGCATCTCAATACTGATTGCAGTACGAGTTAACTTTTGTGGGTGCTGAACTCGTATCAAGATATTTGACTGTTTTTTGTTTTTAAACTCAATGGTGGAGTATGAGTAATTTCATCTTCACCAGTTGTACTAACAAAAGCCAATGTACGGTGACACTTTTAGGTGTTGCTAGCTTTGCATTGTTATCCGAAACTCTTTTGTCGATTTAGTGAGAACTTCGCTAGAACTGCCTCATTTAAATAATTACCAAAAAAAAGTTGGGTAGTCGCATTGTTGTTGGTGAAGCGTGTTGGACTAAATCTTAGCCTAAGCCTACGTATGTCTAAGCCTAAACAAGTATAAACCTTTGTTTGCTTTCAACCACGAG
>NZ_NOLK01000014.1:0-92255 GCF_002245985.1 Nostoc sp. 'Peltigera membranacea cyanobiont' 232 | reverse complement strand
ACTTTCTGAATAAAAACGTCAGTACAAGATGATAAAATATCGGCGCTTATTTGGTTAGCAATAAATTCAAAATCTTGGTTTGTTAATCCCCGTGCAGTATCGCCACTTAAGTTAATAGAAATAGTCAGAGTTTGAGGATTGCTGGAATAATTTTCATTATCTACTTCTTCTAGTTCATCTTCTACTATACCTAGATTAAACTCTTTAGTCCAAGCTGGAAACTTTTTACCCGTTTGTTGTCCGTAAATTTTCACGCTTTCAATAGATGCAGCCCCTAAACCAGTTAAACCTTTGCGGATAAATGCAACTAAAATTTGCTGATTTGGTACTTGGGCAGATTCTAGCGTTACCTCTAACCAAGCATCTTGAAAGGCAACTTTTGCAGCGATCCCTTTGGGGTGTAGGTGGCGGTTCATCAGAGATGCGATCGCTTCTACATCTCCCTGTTTTGCAAGTTCCAGAATATTTGGCTGTGTCATAACCACTAAAAGGGAAAATCTAGGAAAATAAACTTATATTCTTAGGATTCCCTCTTCCCAGCCTTAAGTAACATTATGATGCAAAATATCAACTAGCTTGGGTTAAAATATTTAGTATAAAGATAGTCTTTCACATACCTTTGTAAAAAAGATATTTTCCCTGGTTCAACATCTGTTTTGCCCTAGCCCAATTAACAGGATTAATATTAATCAGTTTAATTCCAATTTTAAATATGAAGATTTATCAAGATCGTGCTTGGCCCTCAACGCTAGAGGAAGCCATAGTTATCCAAGAAAAGCTGCGAGATCGAGTAATTACTGAAGACAAACTACGAGAACCGATCCAGTATGTTGCTGGAGTGGATATGGGTTTTGAAGCGGATGGAACCATTAGCCGTGCAGCTGTGGCAGTACTGAGTTTTCCTGATTTGCAAGTAATTGAGACAAGCCTAGCACACCGTCCTACGACCTTCCCTTATGTTCCTGGGTTCCTCTCGTTTCGGGAAATACCAGCTGTCCTTGATGCCCTAGAAAAGATTACAACAATACCAGATATCATTTTGTGTGATGGTCAAGGAATTGCTCATCCTCGTAGATTAGGTATAGCTTGCCATTTAGGGTTACTGATAGATATGCCAACAATTGGTGTAGCCAAGTCCAGATTGGTAGGTAAGTATGAGGAATTGCCTGAAGCCAAAGGCAGCACGCAACCACTGATATATAACGGTGAAACCGTTGGGGTTGTTTTGCGATCGCGCACAGGGGTAAAACCTCTGTACATTTCTTGCGGTCATCGAATTAGTTTACCAACAGCAATTGACTATGTATTACGCTGCACGCCAAAATATCGGCTGCCAGAAACTACACGCATCGCTGATAAACTAGCGTCGGGAAAATAAAGCTTGTTGAAGTTTTTTCTAAATACTTGCTTACACCTACGCAATCGTGTTAGGAATCGCACAGAAGAAAGTTGAAGTAGCTAAATACCATTTACGAAGTTAGAACAATGAACGCACTAACTTTACACTGGCACGATTCAGGCCAAAATAAAACTCAGAACATTTACGAACAACAGCCAAGTAAAAATCTTGGCACTATCCGCATTGGTCGCGACCCCCTCCGGTGCGATATTGTTTTGAGTCACCCCACTGTCTCTGGTTTGCACGTTGAAATATTTTTTCATCACCAGCAACAGCGCTTTTATATTAGGAATTTGCGATCGCAAAATCCCCCTCTGATCGATGGACGGCAATTAGTTCAAGGTGAAATGCCTTTAACTGATGGCACTAGTATCTCTTTGGGACAAATACAACTCAACGTTTCTAGCATTTCCACAGGTAGCATCCCAGCAACAGTTTTGATGCCACCCCATCCACCAGTCCATATCGGACATCACCATCATTCACCAACACCGCCAGGAGTTTATGGCTTAAAATGTCCCAAATGTCATAAAGTTTCCCCAGGAGAAAATCTACAAATTGGCTGTCATTGGTGTGGGACATCTTTGGCTGCGGCTGTGAGTGTCTTGGTAGCACCGGGTAGTTAGGGAATATGAAGGGGACAAGGAAAATAATCATGTCCAATGACAAACGACCAATGACAAACGACCAATGACAAATGACAAACGACCAATGACAAATGACAAATGACAAATGACAAATGACAAATGACAAATGACAAATGACAAATGACAAATGACAAATGACAAATGACAAATGACAAATGACAAATGACAAATGACAAATGACAAATGACAAATGACCAATGACAAATGACTTACAAATCCAATTAAGTTGGGAAGAACCAGCGACGGGAGAACGGCGAGAACCAAGGTTGAATATGCCGATCGCTTTTGGTCGAGAATTCCCTCGCTTACCTGCTGAACTTAGGGGAGTGCGCGTTTCTCGGATGCTGCTTAACAGCAGTGAAGTTTCTCGCTACCATGCCCTAATTGACTGGGAACAAGACCATCTGGTAGTCATTGACCAAGGCAGCGTTAACGGTGTGTATGTCAATGGCCAACCACAAACGCGCAGTGTTTTGGCTAATGGCGATACGTTGCAAATTGGCCCCTATCTAATCACTGTTACCTTTGCTGCTAGCGCCTCTGCACCAGATACTAGCCCCCCTTCAACGATTCACTTCAACGTAAATACCAATCTTCCAGACCCCAGGTTGCCTGTAGCCCAGCCGCTAACGCCCTTGGCAAGTAATTTCCCGCCACTGGCGTTTCAGGCGGAAAACGTCACTGTGCAAGCGCTTTATGCTACAGGACTATCAGTAGATGAATCTGATTATCTAGCGATCGGGGCGGGATTGGGTAGCTTTGTTTGGGCTGATTTGCTGCGGCTTAGTGGTGTGCGTCCTGACAAGATTGTAGCTTTGGGATTAGAGGCGGAACCTTATGCTCGTTACAAACGCCTTTGTTTGAATTCGCAAATTCCCTTATATGAAAGACTGCGATCGAATTCTGACTCTTGTCCTGATAATATTTGGGGCTGGCCTAGTTATGCCTTGCGTGAGGCTTGGCACGATTGCACTAAGGGACAGATAAATTCAGCATTTAAGTATTTGTGGCAAGTGTTTGCAGAACCAACATTTGCCGAAACTTATACACCCCGTGCGGGTAACGTCTTTGATTCCATAGACAGGGAGGCGAAGCGTATTGGTTGGAATCAAATTTATCGCTATGGACGAGTTAGGGCAATTCGCAAAACTGATGATGGCAGATATTGCGTAGCCTATTCTCGCGCCCCAGGAGATTATGCTTTTTTAGTTAGTCGTTATTTACATTTAGCTACTGGATATCCAGCAATTCAGTTTCTTCCTGATTTGCAAGCTTATAGAGAAAAATATCAAGATTTTAAATCTGTCGTCAATGCTTATGAAGCCCACGATCATGTTTATGAGCAACTAGAACGACAAGGTGGTACGGTATTGATTCGTGGGCGGGGAATTGTGGCTTCGCGGATTATTCAACGCATTTATGAAGCCAGAAAGCGAAATCGGAATATTGCAGTTTTGCATTTAATGCGATCGCCTAAACCTCAAGGTAACAAATTTCAAAATACCCAGCGCCTAGTCAAAAATCATTACGAATTTCAACCCTTTAACTGGCCGAAAGCCTGTTGGGGTGGCGAACTCCGGGCAATGTTAGAAAAAGCCACCCCCGATGAACGCAAACGTTTATTAGCAGACTGGGGTGGAACTACCACCGCCGACCGTCGGGACTGGCAGCAAATTACTGCCCAAGGCATCAGCGAAGGCTGGTATCAAATTACCTTCGGAGAGGTTTTGGATGTAGAACGAGATGCCCAAAACCGGACTATTACCCATATCCGAGAACAAAGCTTTGGGGAAATAAAATTGCTAGCTGATTTTATTGTTGATGCTACTGGACTGGACGCTAAGGTAGATGCCAATCCTCTAATAGCAGATTTGGTGAAAAATTACAATCTCCCAGTGAATCACTTGGGAAGATTGACTGTAGCGAACAATTTTGAATTAGTAGAAATGCGTAGTGGCAAAGGTCAAATGTATGCTGCTGGGGCTATTACTTTAGGTGGCCCTTATGCCGCAGTTGATAGTTTTTTGGGCTTGCAATATGCTGCATTAGTCGCCGTTGATGGACTCGCCGCCACCCGTGCGCCTGGAGTTCATCGTTTGAACACTATAAGTTCCTTTAGGCAGTGGTTGAAGTGGGTGTTAAATCAATCACCTTAGTTTAAGGAGGCAGGAGGCAGTAGAAATAGAGTATTTATCTGGCTGTTTTGAGTAGCAAATCCCAACGTCGAGGATAAAAGGTGCAACTTCGAGGATAAAAGGTGCAACGTCGAGGCTAAAAGGCTCAACGTTGAGGATAAAAGGTGCAACGTCGAGGCTAAAAGGCTCAACGTTGAGGATAAAAGGTGCAACGTCGAGGATAAAAGGCTCAACGTTGAGGATAAAAGGCTCAACGTCGAGGCTAAAAGGTGCAACGTTGAGGATAAAAGGTGCAACGTCGAGGTTAAAAGGCTCAATGTCGAGGCTAAAAGGTGCAACGTTGAGGATAAAAGGCTCAAGTGACGATTTCTACGACGGGCTACGCTTATGCACAATTCTTGCTCTCTGATATTATGAGTGAAATCGGGGGTTAGAAACCGCGTCTATACAGGCAAAACCCGCCTGCGCGGGTTAAAAAAGCTTGATTTTGTATTAGCCCACGGAGGTAAGCTCTGTTTGTGTAGCCGCGAATTCCATTCGCCTTGGCTCTAAGTTTACTACTTCTTTTTTTCCCTTGTTGGACTTACCATTACAGGCACTAAAGTTTTAACTAAACCTGTAATCGCCACAATCACAGAGGCAATTCCCCCAATGGACAATGAAGTTAAAATTGCCGCCGCGAGAATAATTTCAGTAGGGCTGTCTCCGTTTCGCATCCAAGTAGATGGATTCTCCACTGATGTTGGCGAGGCGGGGATTAATTGCGAAGTTTGGGTGGTTTGATTGGAGTTGACTGGAGTTGTTAAGGCAGTTTTCATGGCTAAACCTCTTCTAAATGTTTCTATGCAAATCGTATTTCTGCCAGAAGAAGAGGAGATTCCCTAGACATGGAGACAAAGTAGAGAGAAGGTAGAAATTAAGTAGAATCGAGAAGAAATCTCACAAGCTGTCTATGCAATGGGCTGATTTTCTAGCCAATGAAGCTGCTACTAATAGGTTATCCCCAGAGCAAACGGCAGCTTTTGTAGAGCGTTTGAAGACTGGAAACTCAGGAAAGAGTGAGGCAAAACTTGCCAGTGAATTAAACATTGGTGCGGCTGCGTTGAAAAAGCGGATGACTGAGGTTTATGATAGCTTCGCCAAGAGTTGTCCTGAATTAGCCACTTCTAATAGTCGGGGTAAGCTGGAAAAGTTACGGGCTTGCCTGACAAACAAATATAATGGCGGGCAAGATGCCCACCCCACAATTAAACAAAATTATGAAAATATTCCCCCTGCTGTTCCATTAGAAAGATTTGTGGGACGTGAGGCGGAACTAGAAAAACTGCACCAGCAATTACAGACATCTCGGCAAGTTGCGATTGTAGCTGTGGCGGGTATGGGTGGAGTAGGCAAAACTGAACTTGCTACCCAATACGCCAAACAGCATTTGCAGAATTATCAAGGTGGGGTTTGCTGGTTATCAGCACAGGGAATAGATGTCGGAATTCAGATTCTCAGGTTTGCCCAATTGAAATTTAAACTCATTGCACCGGACGATTGGGAATTAGCAGATAGGCTGAAGTACTGCTGGCAGAATTGGGAAAAAGGTGAAGTGCTGCTGGTGTTTGATGATGTCACCGACTACAAAAAACAGGTTCAGCCTTATCTACCCCCAGAATCACCCCGGTTTAAAGTATTGCTGACAACGCGCCTGGGGTTTGATAGAACTTTGCCGCAATTACCTTTGGGCGTTCTCAAACCATTGGCGGCGATGAAATTATTAAAATTGCTGGTTGATAGAGAACGAATTAAAAGCGAACCTTGGGTTGCGAGAGAAATTTATAAATTCTTGGGATATTTGCCTTTGGCGTTAGAGTTAGTGGGGCGATATCTGGATACAATGCCAGATTTGTCTCTGGAAAAACTGCTGAAGCGGCTAGAAAAAAAGCGGCTGGAACACGAAGCAATCGCCAAAGCTAACCCATTGATGCGTTATGAATATGGTGTGGCTGAAGCTTTTGCATTGAGTTGGGAAAAATTGGATGAAAATGCACGCTTTGTTGGCTGTTGGCTAAGTTTGTATGCTTTGGCTGATATTCCTTTTTCTGTTGAGATGATAAAAGATGAAGAAACACAGGAACTCTGGGAGAAAGCTATAGCTGAGTTGCGGAAACTGCATTTAATACAACGCCAAAGTAAAGGAATTTATCGTCTACATCCACTGATTCGGCAATTTTTCCAAATGAAGTTGGATGAGTCAAGTGAGGCGGATAAGGTGAAAACCAACTTTACAGCGCAGATGCTAGAGGTGGCAAAGCAAATTCCTCAACAGCCTAACCGTGAAGATATTTTCAACCTCACTCCACATATTCCCCACCTTGCAGAAGTTGCAACTCACCTATCCCAATACCTCAGTGACGAGGATTTTACTTGGCCTTTAACAGGCTTAAGTCGGTTTTATAACGGTCAAGGACTTTATCAGCAAGCAGAACCTTGGTACAAACTATGTGTAGAGGTCACTGAAAATCGTCTTGGTTTAGAACATCCTGATGTCGTTACTAGCCTGAACAATCTCGCAGTACTTTACGTTTCTACAGGACGCTACAGCAAAGCTGAATCCCTGTATCAGCGAGCTTTGGAACTGAGCAAACGCTTACTGGGAGACAACCATCTTGATGTTGCTACTAGTCTGAACAATCTCGCAGGACTTTACGAATCTACAGGACGCTACAGCGAAGCCGAAACCCTGTTTCAGCAAGCTTTGGAACTGAGTAAACGTTTACTGGGAGGCAACCATCCCCATATTGCCAATAGCCTGAACAATCTCGCAGTACTCTACCGTTCTACAGGACGCTACAACGAAGCTGAATCCCTATTTCAGCAAGCTTTGGAACTGAGAAAACGCTTACTGGGAGACAACCATCCCAATGTTGCCAATAGCTTGAACAATCTCGCAGAACTCTACCGTTCTACAGGACGCTACAGCAAAGCTGAACCCTTGTTTCAGCAAGCTTTGGAACTAAGCAAACGTTTACTGGGAGACAACCATCCCAATGTTGCCAATAGCTTGAACAATCTTGCAGAACTCTACCGTTCTACAGGACGCTACAGCGAAGCCGAACCCCTGTTTCAGCAAGCTTTGGAACTGAGAAAACGTTTACTGGGAGACAACCATCCCCATATTGCCACTAGCCTGAACAATCTCGCATTACTCTACCGTTTTACAGGACGCTATAGCAAAGCTGAACTCCTGTTTCAGCAAGCTTTGGAACTGAGCAAACGCTTCCTGGGAGACAACCATCCTCATGTCGCTAATAGCCTGAATAATCTCGCAGAACTCTACGGTTATACAGGACGTTACAGCGAAGCCGAACCCCTGTTTCAGCAAGCTTTGGAACTGAGCAAACGTTTACTGGGAGACAATCATCCCGATATTGCCATTAGCCTGAACAATCTCGCCACACTCTATTATTCTACAGGACGCTATAACGAAGCCGAATTGCTGTTTCAGCAAGCTTTGGCAATTTGTAAGCAGACTTTAGATGTAGATCATCCCGATACAATAAGGGTTTGGGAAAATTATGCAATATTTTTAGCAGAAATATATCGCTAACGATCGCACCCTTTCTCACAAAATTGATGCCACACAACAGTTGTAGTTCAAATTTTAGCAGCGATCGCCCCTCTGTAACTTCAAAAGGCGATCGCTTAGGAACGCAAATTTAATAACGTGCAATTCTTATTTAACTTGGAATGGTGCGTTACGCTCCGCTAACACACCCTACTTTTGCATTTTATTTAATCCACATTCCTTACTATGTCTCTCAAGAGACGCTGCATTGCAACGTCTCTACACACCTCAGCAATAACCTTAACTAAACGGTAAGGAATTAAGAATTTTGCAGAGTTCTTGCCTAAGTGATGGCTTAGTTAAGGGAATTTAGCGTGATTTCATTCAACAACTGTTACTGAAGCCCCTTCATTTGATGGAGGGATACCTGGTAACTCCAGACAGTATCCAGCACCATACACTGTTTTGATATAACGGGGGTGGCGAGGATCTGGTTCTAGCTTGGTTCTCAAGTGGCGAATATGGACTCGAATCGTTTCAATGTCGTCATCGGGATCGTAGCCCCAAACTTCTCTGAGGATTTCACTGGGAGAAACTGTTTGACCGTGGCGTTGTAATAAGCAGTGAAGTAGCTCAAATTCCAAGTGAGTCAATTTCACCGTGTCATTGAACCATATTGCCTCAAATCTTTCGGGAACGAGAGTGAGTGAACCATAGTTCAAAATCTCACTATGCTTTGCTGCTTGGGGAATGCGGTCAGTCCGCCGCAAAAGTGCCCGCACCCGCGCCAGCAGTTCTTCAACTTCAAAAGGTTTAGTGAGGTAGTCATCTGCGCCAGCGTTGAAGCCTTCCACCTTGTCCTGAGTTTGGCTCAAAGCCGTTAACATTAACACAGGAATCTCAGAGGTGCGATCGTCGCGACGCAGGCGTTGGCAAACGGTAAACCCATCTACCCTGGGCAACATTAAATCGAGCATAATCAAGTCGGGCTGTAGCTGGAGAGCCAGCGCTTGACCTTTGATGCCGTCTTCAGCTTGACTAACATCGTAGCCAGCCATTTCCAAGTTGACGGCAACTAGTTCTGAAATCGCTGGGTCATCGTCTATGACAAGAATCCTCGGCATTCTTAAAAAATTATTACTACTTATTAAGGATAAATAACAACCTTTGATAGATACAAAGATTTTTGAAGCAATGATGAAAAAGTTTTTAAATCTTACATAAATATTAAGATTAAATGACTATGAAATCAAGACTCAATTACACGAAATCTTATAGTCTATGATGTGTTATACTCCCCCCTACAATCCGTCTTGGTTTTTACAAAACGGTGTGATGATGACTGTATACGCCGCTTTGTGGGGAAAGCGTCACTGGAAAAGTACTATTCTCTTACAAGAACCGTCTTATCACGAGAAAATCTTTATTGGTGGCCAAGGTGTGCCAATTTTTGGCTTGGTTGCCATCCCGGAAAATGCTCATAGCACGATTATCGGCACTTATGGCATTACTGGAGAATTAAAAACGGAATGGTTTTTGAGAGTGCTAGGGCGTAAAGCTTATGCTCAGGGATACGCTGTGGTGTTATTTGATTGGCGGGCCCACGGCAAAACCGCCGAACTATCCCCGACTCTAACTTCTGATGGTTTGTACGAGGGGGAAGATTTTGTTCGCATCGCCGCCGCCGCTAAAGAAATGGGATGTCCGGGAAAATTTTGGTTTACAGGGTTTTCTTTAGGGGGACAATTGGCGCTATGGGCGGTGAAGGTGGCTGGTGAGGTGATTAGGGAAAATGAAGATTTAGGACTAGAAGATAGCGATATTGGCGGTGGTATGGTGATTTGTCCGAGTTTGGATTCGGAGCGATCGCTATCTTATCTAGTTACAAAGCCCTTGGGCAGATATTTAGAAGCGGGAATTGCCCAAAATTTAAAGAAACTGGCATGGCGAATCCATGATGCTCATCCTGGAAGCCTTGACCCAGCAGCCATTGAACGGGCGAATAGTATTTGGGGTTTTGATAATGAACTGGTAATTAAGCGATTAGGTTTTTCTTCTGTGGAAGCATATTACCAAGCGAGTAGTGCTTTACAAATATTGCCGCAAATCTCGAAACCGACTTTGATTTTATATGCGGCGGATGACCCACTTTTTGACCCAGCTATCATACCGGAATTAGAAGAAGCTTGCGATCGCAATTCCGCAATAGATTTGTTACTTACTCAGTACGGCGGTCATGTTGGCTATTTGAGTAGTAAAAATTGCCAGCGTCAAGTAAAGGATTCCGATCCTTGGTGGGCATGGAATCGGATTTTACAATGGTTAGAGCAACAGCGTAATTCGTAATTTTAAGATCCGGTAGTCCGATTTGTAAAAATGGTATGTGTATTTACGCTAGCGATTATCTGAGTAGGGGATTTCCAAATAAACCAATATTAAGCTAGCGGACGCTGACGTAATTGTGTACGCTCAAAAACTGTAAAATATCCTTCCAAAACCAATCCTTCAACGCTCAACAAATGCAATAAATCCTGTGCTGGTGTTTCCGGTGTTGCAGGAAAGTAGCGAAAATAAACCACGCCCTTTGGCACTGGCATCCGCAGTCTATAAATTAATTAACCATAATATCGGTCAAAAGTCAAGATAATTCTTTCTTAACGTACAGCCCGTTCCAAAACTAGCGAATCTTCTGCACCAGGAGCATCTTCGCTACCATAAGCTACATCATAATCAGCATCCCGCAGGCGTAGCACACTCATCATCGGGAAATTTTCATTTGCTAAAAATCGCATCATGCTGACTCAGATAAAAACGGTAACATATACAAAGATTCATCTCGCATACACTCAGCAACAAATACAAATATAGCTTGCAGAGCTTGTGGTGTTAAAGTTGGATAATTATCTAAAATTTGCTGTACCGTCCAACCGTTAGCCAATAAACCAAGTATGAATTCAACAGATAATCGCGTACCTTTTACAGTTGGTTTACCTAATAATATTTTTTGGTCAGAATGAATGTATTGTTGCCACTCCATAATCACTATTTTTTGATAGCAAAGGTAATAATTAAGATTTTAACTAACTTGTACTGAGCGTACCACTTCGTGGAAGCAAGCTACGCGTAGCGTCTCGTAGAGAAGTCGAAATATTACGAATTACGAATTATCATGAATTTCTGGCTACCTGCACCGACAGATTTAACTTTTTTACCAGATGAGATTCATGTCTGGCGCATAAACCTTGACCAACCAGAACCACAGCTGCAAAATTTAGCAGCAACCCTTTCCAGTGACGAAACATCTCGTGCGGAACGGTTCTATTTTCAGGAACACCGACAGCGTTTCATTGCTGGTCGTGGTATGCTGCGAACTATATTAGGTCGCTATTTGGGTATTAAGCCGTCACAAGTGCAGTTTAATTATCAACAGCGTGGCAAACCAGTATTAGCAGATACATTTGCTGACAGTGGACTGGAGTTTAACTTGTCTCATTCTCAAGGGTTGGGTTTGTGTGCGGTGAATTGCACCCGTCCAATTGGTGTAGACCTAGAATATATTCGCCCGATGTCCGATCTGGAAGCTCTTGCCAAACGGTTCTTTTTACCGAGAGAATATGATATGTTGCGATCGCTATCTCCCAACCAACAGCAAGAGGTATTTTTCCGTTACTGGACTTGTAAGGAAGCTTATTTAAAAGCAACTGGAGACGGACTATCCCAGTTAGAGCAAATTGAAGTGTCGCTCACTCCCACAGAACCAGCCAAGTTACAGATATCTGAAGACTGGAGTCTTTTTGAACTAGTACCTACTAACAATTATGTTGCAGCTGTTGCTGTAGAGAATTTTGGCTGGCATATAAAGTGTTGGCAATATTAATGTTGATTAAGCTCATCTCCTGGGTGAAATAAAAGAGATTTTGCCAACATTATTAAATGACCAATGACAAATGACAAATGACAAATGACAACCTACTTATTTGTCCTCCTGCATATTTCTCACAATTTTTGTCACCAGATTTCTGGGTACAAATCTAACGCTTTTTGCAAGTAGTTTATTCATAAAACCAGGAATGACAATGGTTTTGCCCTTCATTAAGGCGTGAAAACCAATTTCGGCAACTGTTTTTGCATCCATCATCTTCTTGCCCTTGAGTAACTTAGAGTCAGCCATCCCAGTTC
Source organism: Nostoc sp. 'Peltigera membranacea cyanobiont' 232 (assembly GCF_002245985.1). NCBI lineage: Bacteria > Bacillati > Cyanobacteriota > Cyanophyceae > Nostocales > Nostocaceae > Nostoc > Nostoc sp. 'Peltigera membranacea cyanobiont' 232. Next base: position 80,342 of record NZ_NOLK01000014.1, on the reverse strand, counting down.
GCTCATGAAAGCCAGATTCTGTTGAACCTGGGCAAAGAACTGTCACAGTGACACCAGTACCTTCTAATTCATTAGCGATCGCTTCTGAAAAAGATAAGATATAGGCTTTAGTAGCAAAATAAACTGCCATCAAAGGCCCTGGTTGAAAAGCCGCAGCCGAGGCGACGTTTAATATTTTACCATCACCTTGCTTTACCATCCCCTTCACGAATAGCTTGGTTAAATGGGTGAGACACACCAAATTTACCTGTAGCATTTCCAATTCAGTAGCTAGGTCTGTTTCGTAAAATAATCCATGTATACCAAATCCAGCATTATTTACCAGCACATCAACATTAATATCCGCTTTTTGTAACTCCGTGAAAATTTCTTCAGGAGCTGTTGAGATAGATAAATCCTTAACAATAGTTTTGACAAAATTTCCAAATTTTTCTTGGAATTTAGCTGCAATTTCTACAAGCTTTAACCCATTTCTGTCTACTAAGACCAGATTGTAATCATGAGCAGCAAAAATACATGCTAATTCGTACCCAATTCCACCAGCTGCCCCAGTAATAAGAGCAGTTTTTTTGCTCCGACCTTGATGTGTTGTGTTCATGTAAGAATATTGGTGAATTCAACTTGATGAAGCTGCGTTGCATTTACAGTGGTTCTCGTTCTACAATGAAGTGCGCGTAATACCTGAACAGACGATAAATGTCTTAAGTTATTACCCTTTCAAATGCTTGTGTGATGCGTTAGATAGATGTAGCAATCCAAACGCAAACTTAGGATTTATGCATCTAAGAAGTTGAGCATTAAATAAGTTCGGTTATTTCAAACTGCTAGCGCTGGTTTTTATGAGTAATCAAAAGCCAGTAGGTAAAATCAAACTTTTGTGCCCGACACTAACCATTCTATCCTCGATTGCTTCTGTCAAGAGGTGGATACTAAAAATTTACATTATTGAGCATAAAAAAACAGGGCAATTATCTTGCCTCTGTTGGTGTATCAGTTGTTGCTGGCATCTGAAATATTAGCTATTCAGTAGTACTGTGTTCTAAAAAACATAGACTAAACAAAATTATTTTGTAGGGTGTGTTACGGCTTCCTTAACGCACCAAAAGTATCCGGGATGGTACGTTATGTTCCAATACGGTTCAGTTAAGCAATTTTTTCTTCTCTTTCTTCTCTCTGTGTCCTCTGCGCCTCTGCGGTTCGTTAAAAAAATGACTTTGACAAAGAGTGCTAACCTTAACTGAACCGTATTTTATATGCCTAATACATCCTACACAAGCCGTGAATTCTTAAGCGAGATTCAAGAAACCACTTTGAATCAAGTAGGCCGTATAAGTCATAAACAATTGAGAATCAATTGGAGGACAAGCAATAGAACTACCAGCCAATGCATGAAGAGTATCTTGGCAGCTAATATGGGGTCTTCTAGCTTGTAAATACAAATCAGGAATAGTTAGTTGTTCATCAGACCAGCGTTCCAGCAAAAATGGTCGCAGAGTGTACAAAGGATTGTCCGCAGAAGTCACATTATTGATTAACTCAGATTGCCATTTTTCGTAAGGAATCATTTCAACTGAATAACCAAAAGAGCGTATCCACTCAACTAGCATTTTCAACGCAGCAGGTTGGGGATGTTGTAAATTGAAAGCTTTACCTATAGATTCTTTCTGTCTTGACAGATAAACGATCGCTTTACTTACATAGTCCACAGGTGACATATCCAACATATAATCTACATCAGGGAAATATCCCATTTGTAGACAGCCTTTGGTCATCAGATTGATAAAGTCATGTGTGTTACAAATGCCTGTTTTGCTATCGCCAGAAATCAGTGGTGGTCTGTGGATAGTTACAGGAAGTCCACGGTCACGAGCAATTTTAACTAACTTTTCAGCTACCCATTTTGTTTGAGAATAACCAAGATAAATACCTTCCCAATGATTGAATTCATCCTGTTCTTTAACAACTTTGCCAGCATAAGCTGTGGATTCAAAAACAGCCACACTAGAAACGTAATGTACAGGCTTGACTTTAACTTGACAAGCCAATCTCAAAACTTCTTGAGTTCCTAAAACATTGGCTGCTTTCAGTGCTGAGTATGGAAAAACATAATTCAACAAAGCACCGCTATGATAAATAGTATCAATATTGGTAGCTAAAATTTGAAACTGTTCAGAGCTAACACCTAACAATGGCAGAGATAAATCGCCGACAATCGGAATAATTCTGGAGTTAAATTCTTCCTGCCAAATTGCATATTGTTCTAGATTTTTTTGCAGTTTGCTTTTGCCTTCTTCGGCATTAGCGGCACGCACTAAACAATAGATATCCGCATTAGTTTCCTGTAGCAATTCCCGGATGATAAAGGCTCCTAAAAAGCCTGTTCCTCCAGTTATAAAGATGTTCTTGGGTTCACCCACAAGTACATTAGATGCAGCACCGGGATGGATTGTGGGGTCAAGAACAGCCTCAGCACCTAAATCTAGAACGGAGGGTGCAGCATTGGCATTAGATGCTATCACCTTTGTATCTTGAACTGGCGAACCTTCTTGCACTTCTTCAGCTAAACGCTGTGAAAGAGCTTCAATATTTGGGTAATGCCACAGCAGTAACGGAGATGGTTGAAATCCGAGCAACTTTTCTAAGTTACTGACTAGAATCATTGCTTGGGCTGAATCCAAACCATAGTTTTCTAAATGTTCTTTGACATCTATTTCATCAGTTGCTACTCCTAGCAACTTAGCTAAGTTAGATACCAAAAATATTTGAATATCGTCTGCTGTGAAAGACTGTTTTATAGTCATTTTTAAATCTCCAACAAGGATGTAGAACGAACAGGGTGATACTGACTGTAATAATCAGAAGTTTGCAGTCCTTGAATTTTCAAATTTTGGACGCGATACAAAAAGGCTGCACCAGTCATAATTTGATTGGCAACATCAACTACACCACGATTATTTGGTTCAGACAAATAAGAACCGCGTACCCAGTCATTGAAACCGCCCATTGCCGGGCCACACCAAATTTGATAATCGACTTCTCTACCTTTTTCACCAGAACTAGACCAACGAGAAGATAATCCTAGATACCAGCGAAAAATCAACGCCATTTTCAGTTTAGGATTATTAACTGCTTTCCCAAGTTTCTCAGGATTCTTTTGGGATAAATAAGCCGCAGTTCCTTCCCATACTTCGGCAATAGTTTTGCGAAAAACTTGTTTTTCTAATTTCTCTCTTTCTGCCAAAGGAATCTCTTCAATGGAATCATAAGCGCGATAGAGTTCAAATAATTTCTGCGCTCGCATGGGGAACATTGTACCCCGTTTGAGAACTTGTAACTTGACTCCCATTTCAAACATATCTGCTGCTGGTGCCATTATCATATCAGCCATTTCTGCTTGGGCTAATAACTTTTTGGTATGTTCACAAGCCCCAGATTCAACGCATGATTGATTGATGGAACCGGTCATTACATAAGCAGCACCCATCATAAAGGCTGCTAATGCAGATTGTGGTGTCCCAATTCCTCCGGCTACACCAATTCTAATGGGTGTTTGGTAATGATATTGGGCTTGAATTTCATCCCGCAAGGCAATAATAGAAGGTAACACACAAACCAAGGGACGGTTATCTGTATGTCCTCCAGAATCAGCCTCGACGGTAATATCATCAGCCATCGGAACTTTGGCTGCAAGGGTTGCTTGTAACTCGGTAATTAATCCTTGTTGAAGAAGTTCCTTGAGGATTCTGGCTGGTGCTGGTTGTAGAAATTTAGTCGCAACTTCTCGGCGAGAAATTTTGGCAATGACTTTATTCTTGATTTCAATTTGATTGGCGTTATTTAAACTCAATCCAGCAACACGGTAATAAACAATGTTGGGTGTCAAGTCGAGAAATGCAGATGCTTCTACTGTTCTCACTTGATATTTGAGATATAAATCTACGGCGCGGCGTTCAATTGCTGGTTCATTGGGACTATGAATTAAATTAAAAGCATAAGGCCCTTGAGGTAAAGCTTGTTGAATGCGATTGATGGCTGCTTCCAAACGTTCTGGAGCTAAACCACCTGCACCAAAAGAACTCAAAATTTGCTCTTTTCCGAGTGCAATGACCATTTCTTCGGAAGCAATTCCGCCAGCCATTGCGCCGGTAACGTAGGCATATTTGACTCCATGAGAGGAGAGAAAATTCGGATCTCCAAATTGTTGAATGCGGATTGGGGCTGCAAATGTTAGCAGTTCTACTTGTGCTGTTGTGCCATTATCACCTGGGGATAAATACCCCTCATTAGTGACACCGATTTTTCCGGCAACTTTCACGATGTAGCAGGGTTTATTTAACACCATCAATTTATCTTTGATGGTTTGTTTTTCAAAAGATACAGTTTCTAATGAACCTTTCCAAACTTGGTTTTTGTTATAAGACCAGGCGGAGAAATTAAGACCATTATCGTGTTTACTTAGTACCGTATCTACGGTTGTCACGGCAGTTATCCCTCGGATTACAAACAATGGATGATAAAGTTGAAGGGTTTAGACTCTGTTAACGAACCGCAGAGGCGCAGAGGGCACAGAGTAAGAGAGTAATACCAATTCTCTAGGAGATGCACTTAATAATTATTAAACGAACCGCATTCGTGCAGCGTCTCGTTAGAGAAGGACGCAAAGGGTGCAAAGGAAGAGATAAGTTAAGAATTAGTCGGTGCAAGTTGAGAGAGAATTGGTATGATTTATCAAGATTCGTCGTTAAGCAAGTTTTGGGCGCAAGCTAGTTGCAATTGAATGATTTCGCTCATTTGCTGACTATAATCTTGTCTAGCTTGTAAGAAGGCAGTGTGTGCTTTAGTTATCTTTGAATTATTAGCATTGAGCTTTTGATACTGTGTCTTATTTAAATCGAACATGCTGATGATGCTACTAATTTTTTTAGTGATGACAGGTGGCGAAGAAAGAGAAATTTGCTGCCCAATTGCGCTTGACTCAGAAGATTGTAATTGTTCTCTCGGTTCAAAAACGTTATCAATGATATTTTTCGGTTTTACTTCTTCTGGCTGAGGCAAGATGTTAGGGGAGTAATTTTCTTCTTGGGTTATTTGGTTGGAAGTATTAAGAAAATCTGTGATTTCAGATTGTTGGAGATTAGGTATCTTTGGATGCTGTATTTTGAAGCGGTCGCTCCTAAGATCCCCAGCAAAATCTTCAACAAGTTTGCGATTTTCATCGCTCAAAATTGTAGCAGCAATTGCTTTTCCACCCAAGGTAACTGTTCTCAATGTTGCTTTATTTTGATTAGCGGTTCCTTGAGCTTTGTTGTACAACGGTGATAAATCCACGTTCACTTGATGACTGAGTAGTTTTGCTAATGCTTTGACCATTGCAGCATGGTCATCCATTCCTCTACGATTTAGAGAGACTGTGATATGTTCTTGGTTGCCGAGAATTTTATCAATCCATCGCGAACAGACATTACCTGCGCCTGCTTCTATAAATATTTTGACTCCATCACCGTAGACACGATTAACTAATTGTGGAAAATCAAGTTCTTGGCACAATCCTTTGGCAATGTTGTGGGCAATGGTATCGCTATCAAGTGTAATTGGTTGATAATCGGCGGCTGAATAAAACACAATACCGGGCAGATTTTGGGATGGTAAGGTGTTTACCTTTTTGATTTCCTCGTACTGCGATCGCATCGCTTCACAATGTATCACATGGTCGAAGGGAGCGGGGAAGGCGTTGCAACCTAGAGTTTCAATCACTCGCTTACAGGCTGCATCTTCACCAGCAATCAATACTTCTTCTGGTGTGTTAATTTGAGTTAAGTAGACGCGATTCTCTTGTTTCAGGCATTCTCTAACTTGCGATGGAGTCGCCATGAGAACATAGGTATTCCAAAAATTGTTGTTTGGTGAATTTGTTAATCCCCAATATTCACGCACAGCATTTTTTGGCCCAGATAACTTATCGCCAAATAGAGGTGATGAATTTAAGGTGTTGCTTCCGCCCTCAAAATCACTCCAAACCCCTTGGGCAACCATCATACTAGTTTCACCCAAGCTATACCCAAATACAGATTGCGGCTTGACTTGAAAATCATCTCGGAAAATTGCTGTCATGTATCTAGCAAAGGCGATTTCACTTTCAAACATTGCCAGTGAATCATCTAACAATTGCTTTTCGAGAGTTTCTAGTTGCCTGGTTGTCAATTTTGGTAAGCTTCTGGGATAAACCAACTTTTCAACATCGGCAGCCCGATTGTAGAGATTGTTACTTTTTAAATCCTCGAAGACTTTCGGAAATAAACGGAAGACACTACGACCAATGCCAATATAAGAATTGACGGCTGCGGGGTAAACATAAGCAACTGCTCCAGTTTTACCCAATGGTTTAGCTGTGAAATAACTACCTAAAGGTGTTTGCCAATCTGTGCCATTTTCAAAGGCATTATTTACACCTTTGCGGGCAGATTCAATTTCCTTGAGTAAATCTTTTGTGTTACGTCCTGTAATTGATAAGACGTATTTTGCATTAGAATGCTGTTGAAAAGTAGCAAATGTCTCGCTGGCGGTAGCTGATAAAGAAGAACTCGCTTCTATGGTATTTTGGAGATTGTTGAGAAGATTCGGGATAGTGGTGCGATCGCTAACTGCGATCGGAAACAGATGAAAAGGCATTTGTTGCAAATATCTGTTATCGCGCTCCTCTTGGCTGGGTTCCTCCGATAAGATTAAATGGGCGTAACTGCCATCTATACCCATGCTATTAATTGCTGCGATTCTGCGTGTGCCGCCTTTATCGACAAACCAAGGTCTTGATTCCATCGCCACATAGAAGGGACTACCTTCCCATACTTGCGGTGTTTTGACACCAGACCATTTGGGGGTGGCGGGAATATACCTGTAATAAAGACAGAGAGCGGTTTTGATTAAGCTAGCAATTCCCGATGCTGTATAGGTGTGGCCGATATTGGCTTTAACGCTGCCCAATGCACAATGCAGACCATTGCCCACTTTCGGATAAGCTTGCAGTAAACCTGTGATTTCGGCTTCATCCTCTTGGGGAACGCCACTACCAAAGACTTCTACATAGTTAACCTCTGTGGGTTGAATCTCTGCCATCTCGAAAGCTTGTTTGCAGACATCACTGATAGCTGAAGCATCAGGTTTTACCAGAGCGTCACTCAAAGTAGAATTACCTTGTGCGAAACTCATAGCATCAATTACTGCATAGATGCGTTCGTTATCTTGTTTCGCAGCTTCGTAGCGCTTGAGGACAACAGCACCCGCACCTTCGCCAACTGTCCAGCCATTAGCTTGCTGGTCATAACCCAATGTATTAACACCCGTATTAATTGGTGCAAATTGGCTGCGGAACAAGACGTTTTCTACACCACCTGCTAAATCTACTGCACCAACAACCACTGCATCAACTTCCCCTGTAGCGAGTAGCATTTGGGCAATTTCCAACGCTTTGAGGGCAGAATTTTCGCCAGCGCTGACGGTGAATGCAGGGCCAGTGAAGTTCCACAAAGCAGAAATCCGGCTGGCCATGATGTTGGCGATGTGACTTACATATTCGCCGATTTCTACTGGTTGGTGAATGCTGTCTTTGACAATAGTTTCCAGTTGGGAAAGCTGTTCAGCAGGTAGAGAAATTCCTTGGTTGAGTAAGCCATCCTTAACTTGCCAAGATAAATTCCATCTTTGCTGTAGCTGATGTACAGAGAATTCTGTCTCGGCGGCGACTATAACCGCTACATTGCTACCCTCCTGTAGTTTCGCATCTTTTACGGCGCGATCGCTAACCTTCAGGAGCAATAATTGTTGTGGGTTTAACTTTTCGATTTCATTTGGTGGGATTTTGCACGATAAAGTATCGATTTCAAAATCCTTGATATATGCCCCTACTGGTGCTTTCCCGTCTGCTAAACCGTACTCTTTCAGGACATTTTCTTGATTTTCTATCCCATGCCATCTTTGAGGCGGTAGAGAAGTAAAATGCTGGGTTCCATCATAAATGCTGCGTTCAAAAGCATCTAAGCCATTACAGTTACCAAAAAAGGCATCCATGCCGACAATGGCAATTTTGGTAGGTGGAACAGGTGGAGTTGGTTCAACTGATTGTGTTGTATTTCCTTGTTCTAAAATCAGATGAGAATTAGTACCGCCAAAACCGAAAGCGCTAATAGCAGCCCGTTTAATTGGTGTGTTATTATTCGGCCATGTCGTAGCTGTTCTAACAATCTTGTCGGCGGAAATTGTACCTTTTTCTGACGTTAAAGGTTCCGAAACATTCATGGTTGCTGGAATTACACCATGAGACATACTCAAAATCACTTTAGTCAAGCCAACCATGCCAGCAGCAGTTAGCAAGTGACCAGTATTTGCCTTAGCAGAACCCACCAGAGGCGCAGCTTGATTTTGACCAAAGAATGTTTCTATAGAGTTGAATTCGGTTGTATCTCCTAGTAATGTGCCGGTGGCATGACACTCTAGATAATCGATGCTTTTGGGACTAAAATTCGCCTCATTATAGGCTCGTTCAAAAGCTAAGATTTGTCCTTTAGGATTAGGACTCAATAAATGCTTACCCTTGCCATCATTCGAGAGTCCATTACCGCAGATGGTGGCGAGAATATTATCACCATCTCTAACGGCATCACAATATCTTTTCAGCATCACCATCCCAACACCATCGGCGGGAATTAGCCCTCTTGAGGATTTATCTAATGGGCGGCTGATGCCGTTTTCTGCATACCCTTGAACGCCGGAAAATAACATCCGCACGAATAGGGAATCTGCACAACTGATGGCTCCAGCTAACATGACATCAGCTTTGTGTGACCATAAGTAATGTGATGCTAGTTTAATGGCATAAAATGATGACGAACAAGCAGCATCCAGACATAAATTAATCTGAGATAGAGATAGTGCTTGAGCAATGATAGATGCTGGTAAACCAGATATCATCGCATTGTATAAAGAGGCTTTAGTAGCACTTGGTAAAGCAGCTAAATCAAAATCTTCATCCTGCAAAAGTTCTCTAACTGCAGGGTTAATAGCTTGCTGGTAAATTGGAGAGAATAATTGATTAGATAATTTTGTCGGGAATGACAAATTACCTAAAATTACGCCACATTTTGCCAGAACATTTTGATTACCCCAATAACCACTGTTTAGAATTGCTTGTTTAGCGGCATACAATGACCATTTGAAGGTGTTATCTAAACCAGCAACAAATTCTGATGGTAGATTGTACTCGGAGGGGTTAAACTGGAAGTCGCGGATGTATCCGCCTTTGAGGGAATAGGTTTTGTCTGGTGTACCTTTAACTGGATTGTGAAAGATTGTCGGATCTACTCCGATTTCTTCGACGGTTGCAGAGGATGTGGAATCTTTTTGATTAACGATATTTTGCCAGTATTCTTCAGGATTTTTAGCATCGGGGAATAGGCATGATAATGCGATGATGGCTATTTTTTCCACGATTTATATGCTCCGAGTTTGGGTATTTAGCAGGAGATAATTAAAAGGCAGGATTTACGCTGTTCCCCAAACTTGAAAATAGAAACCTCTCTCCAAACCTCTCCCCTAAAAGGGGAGAGGCTTTGAATTCTCCCCCTTCCCGCACTTCGTGCCGCTACGCGAACGTAGGGAAGGGGGCTGGGGGGTTAGGTTTCGCGTTAGCTTTTCCACATGACGTTAAAAGTCAAGAAGATTACTAGCTTCTGAGCATTTTCATTGACCAAATAATGGCATGAGCGCCTAGCATTCGTGAGTATATTTTACCTTGGCGATCGTGTATGATGAAGTTTGCGATCGCACTACTCGGTGTCTTGGCTAATACTTCACAAGAAACGAAAAATGTTTCGTTATGTGGTATCATCGCAAATTGTTCAAATTTTTCTACTTTTCCAGGTAAACAACCTTCTTCATGAAAGTGTTGTGTCCAAATCCATAAGGCGTGCATACTCAAATCAGTTGTATAAGGATTAACCCATTGGACAGGGAATTGTCCTTGTTCTTGTGCGGTGAGTTCTGGCCAAAGACATTCTGTTGTGATTTTTTCAGGAGTGATGTTTAAAACTCTCTTAACTTCTTGAAAACCGGGGCCGTGAAATAATGTAGCCCCACCATTTTGGTAAAAAGCTTTTCCTGTGGCGGTGATGATATTATCTGGTTCGAGATTGAGAGATTCATAGATGGGTGCAACTGGGATTTCTCGCTGGAGATTGAGTTGAGCGCTAAAGTGAAAATGGATTCTACCTTCAGGGTTTTTACTTGAAATCTTGGCTTTAAGTTCGATTCTTTCAAGATTAACTTTAGCAATTTCTTCTATTTCTAAAATGTGTTCCTTCGCTAATGTTTCATTGAAAGTAATCCCCTTTAAAACCTTAAAATCTTGGTAATAAAACAATCTATAACCGGGATATAATTGTTCACAGGCGTTGATAATCCAGGTCATTGCACAAGTTGCTGGTAAAACTGGAGAACCAGCAATCGTATGATCGTGTAAAAATGGATTAGCCTCCAATGTCATTTGGCGACGGATACGATAGGTTCGTAGTTCTGAATCTAACTCCGCCGCCATTGGAACGAGTGGACTACCAATAACAACTTGTGCGGTTGCATGATTGGTATTATCCATTTCTTTAACGAGCATTTGTGCCCCAACTGCAATGGGAATTATATCAATTTTTCGCTCTTGAAAAATTTTCTTTAATTCTGCTGTCACCATTCCACTATCCCAAGCCCCCCAGTTGATAGCGACTACGTGACATGAGGGATATTGTTGCTTGAAAATATGGGCTGATTTGTTCAGAATTTCATTTGCGATCGCATAATCAGATTGTCCAGGATTTCCGTAAAATCCTGTTACGGAAGAAAACAAAACTAAATGCTGAAGTTGATTAGGATTAACGCAAGCCAGGAGGTTCTCTAAGCCTTGAACTTTGGCGGTGTAAACTTTTTCAAAATCCTCTTCTGTTTTCTTTTCAATTAACTTATCAGCTAAGTTTCCCGCGCCGTGGATGATTCCGGTAATTGGGCCGAGATGTTGTACAGCAGTGGCAAGTTTTTCTTGTAAAGCTGTCGTGTCTGTAACATCGACGCTGATATATTCTGCTTTAGCTCCGGTTTTTTCAATTGCTGCTAGAGTCTTTTTAATTTCACGGCTAGAGGTAATTTTGTTATATATTTTTTGCACATTCATGGGTGTCGGCTTCTCTCCTTGGGAAAGAAGATTTTCCATGATGCATTTTTTCAATGCTGATTCATCAGAATTTTGAGCATAATCTGGCTCGGTTTCTAATAGTTCGGAGCGACCGAGGAGGATGAATTTGCAGGGTTGCTGTTGGGCTAATCTGATAGTACACTCAGCCGTAATCCCTTTTGCACCGCCGCTCACGACAAAGACAGATGATGGACTAAGCTGGGCTGTTTGTGTCATAAATCCTCTGATATTAATTCGTAATTCGTAATTCGTAATTCGTAATTAAGACAAGTTGTTTTCTATCTTTTTCTCTGTGTCCTCTGCGCCTCTGCGGTTTTTTTAAACGAACCACAGAGACGCAGAGAGCGCAGAGGGAGGAGATTAATCGGCGATAATGGTGACTCGTCCTTGTGAACCGTAGCCAACTTCACTGATATAAAGGTTGGGGTCGTGAAGTTCGGCGATGATGTTTTGTACTGATTGTTTAGCGTCAAGTCTGGGGCTTAGATCGATCGCACGGGTAAAAACTTTTGGCCATTCCCATCTCAGAGTTTTGGTTAATCCAAATAAACCAGCGCCGATCGCACCGAAGTTGACTTTATATTCTAAACCGAAGGCTCCATCAAGGTGAGCAACTGTGCAGAAGCAACTACGTCCATGCTTTGCAGCTTCGTTGAGGGAAGATTTCAGGTGTTTCGCCATCAAAAATACGTGCTTGACGATCGCCTTTTCTGATTCGTTATAAGAAATACTTCCGGTGTGATTTCCTACAAACATTGGATGGAGATGGATGAAGGCCCCGATCGCTCCACAGTGAGATGCGATCGCTTGTAGTTGTTGTTGAAGATGTTCTTCACTCAAGTTTGCTAAGGTGACGCGGGTTACTCCTGTGGGTAAGGGCGCTTGTTGGGCGATGAGCGATTGGGGGAAGCTGATAACTACTACTTTCCAGCCTTTCTCGATTAGGGATTCAGTTAATTTATAAGTGGTGAGGGAACCATCATCAGTAATTAAACCGATGTGTCCCTCTGGTAACTTGAAATCCAAATAATCGGGCTGTGGTAAACTTCTGAGTTTGACGAGATGGCGCTGGATATTATGCTCTAATTCCGGTGGCTGCTGTTGGACAAACTCAGGTTCAGACTTTTTTTTTTCACCTCCAGCCAACTGCTGTAGGTAATCGACTATTTGACCGATGGTGCGGAGATCGCCGAGTTCTTCGATATTTGGCTTGGGTAAGTTGGGGTATGTTTCTTGCATCGCCCCTAAAATTTCTACCCGTTTAATCGAGTCAATCCCTAAATCAGCCTCCATGTCCATTTCCAGTTCCAGCATCTCCACTGGATAGCCGGTTTTATCGCTGGTGATGGCTAACAGGGTTTCACCTAAGTTTGCAAATTCATCACTTGTAGCGGGTTCTGGTTCTGGGGTGAATGCGATAACTACGCTTGGTTCCGGTGCAATGACTACTTCAACTACTGGTGCAACTTCTACTGCAATCTCAGTTGCTTGTGGTACTTCATGAATTGCAATTTCTACAGAAACACTTTTGGAAGCGTGGGATTGCAGATACTCTACAACTTGACCGATGGTGCGTTTTTCTGACAGTTCTTCTAAATTGGGCTTGGGTAGGTTAGGGTACATTTCTTGTAGCGCCCCTAAGATTTCTACCCGTTTGATGGAGTCAATTCCTAAATCGGCTTCCATGTCCATGTCCATTTCCAGCATCTCGACTGGGTAGCCGGTCTTGTCGCTGGTGATGGCTAAGAGGTTTTTATCCAAGTCAACAATATCGATGGTTGCATTAGATACAGATGCTGGTTCTGGAGTGAATGCAACAACTTCGTTGACTGGAGGTGAGCTAATTTTGACTACCACCTCAGCTTGGGGTTCTACTACTGTGACAGGTGGCTCTACTGTTTCGACAGTGGCGAAGTGCGGAGTCGGAAGTAGAGATGCGATTGATCGCGTCTCTGGGGATACATGAGTTTCAACTACAGGCTCTACAACAGCCGGGAGGGGTGCTTGGGTAACAGCTACAGGCTCGGCTATCGGCAAAGGTTGGCTTTCTACTATCTTGGTAGGTGCATCAGTAACAGTTGTTTCTGCTGTGAAATGATGGCGTACCGCATCGCTTAGTTTCTCTGTGAGTTGAGTTGCACCCTCACCTGAGATGATTTGAGAATACTCTTGCTGGATGAGTTGGAAAAAGCTCTTAGTATATTCCAGTTGCTCTTGAAGATATTGTTCATGGATGCGTAGAGTTTCACCTTGTTGGGAGTGAAACTGCATCATGCTGCGCTCTAAGCTTTCCATGACAACTAGCTTCATTTTGGCAGTTTCGGCTGTTGATTTACTTTCACTCAACAAGGAATTCTGCTGTTGCATCAGTTGGAAAAATGCTTTGGCGTATTCCATTTGATGGTTGAGATAAGTACCGTGAACTTGTAAATTCTCGGCTTGATTTTCCTGGAACTGTGTCAGGAGATATTCTAAACTTGCTAAAAGTTGTTCGTAATTTGTCAGCTTTTCTGGTGTTGGTTGCATCTTAGATTCCTGGACTGGTTGTGACAGGGTAACAGGATTCATCTGTTGCTCTGGCTGGGTGATGATATTAGCAGTCACACCGTTCATTACTGGAGTAAGTTTTTTATGTCCGTTAGTCTCGATCGCTGCGAGAGTTGGAGTTACACCTGGGCTGCTAAATAAAGGAGCCGCAGTTTCAGAATATTCGGGGGTGGGTAATGTGACTTTATGACCATCCTGCAAAGCTAGAGCGAAGGCATTTTTCGTTTTTTCGGATCTATAATTGATGCCGTTCAAACGGACATTTAATGTCTTCTTCGTCTCAATTGGGGGGATAGTTTGGGGAAGTTGGTAAGGATCGAGGTTATTCAAAGCCAGACCAATTACTCGCAACTGCACAACTGCTTCTCGCAAAGAGCGATCGCTATTCTTTTGAGTGCTAGGGTTCAAAGATACGGTAATATGGGGGCGATCGCCAAGGATATCTTTGACTAAGTTGGTGAGAATTCTTCTCGGCCCAAATTCCACAAAGCAAGTACCACCGGCTGCATAGATATTTTCAATTTCCTGCTTAAACAGTACTGAGTTGGAAAGGTGCGTTTCCAGAATCTTTTGAATACCTTGGGCTTCTTTGGGATACTGCTTACTGGTAACGTTGCTGTAAACAGGGATTTTGGGACTTTGGAATTTGACAGACTTGGTGGCGATCGCAAATGATTTCTGAGCAAAGGCGATTAGCGGTGTATGGAACGCTGCTGAAACAGGTAGCAATACAGCTGTATATCCTTTCTCGTGTAAAGCCTCTTTGATTCTCGCTATTTCTGCGGTGGGGCCAGCCAAGACAAATTGAGTTGGGGAATTTTGATTAGCGATCGCAACTTGCGGAAAATGTCTCAACACAGCTTCCACTTTGCTGATATCTTCTTTAACAGCCAGCATACTACCCGCATCATGATCCGGGTCTTCGGGTGCAGCCATTGCTTGACCCCTAGCTTTCACTAAGAACAAGTAATCTTCCGTACTCAAAACGCCCGCAGCCCATAGCGCTGTGAGTTCACCGAAGCTATGACCAGCAACAAAATCTGACTTGAACCCAGCTTGTTGCAGTATGCTGTACATCCCTGCACTCAACACCCCAATAGCTGGTTGAGCGTATTCTGTGCGTTGTAAGGCAGCAATTTGGACATTTTTTTCTGCTTCCTCAAACACAGGATGAGGGAAAACGATTTCTGATAGCGGCTGCAAATTATCTTTGATTAACAGGCTATCCATATAGCCATGCAGACGGCGCATCAAAGGGAAATTCATTACCAGTTCGCGTCCCATCTCCAAGTATTGCGAACCTTGACCAGAAAAGAGAGAGACAACTTTTCCGCCCAACTCCATACCAGAGGAACGGTAATAAATCCCTTGGGGATGCTCCCAAGATGCTGCTGTTCCTTTGTGTTTCAGCCACTCAATGCTAGTTTGCAGCAACTTGCAAGCTTCTTCCAGATTTTCAGCTACAAACCCAAATCTGGCAGCAGAGAGGGGAATTTGTGGCGATTTGCATTCCTTGACTAATTGTGCGTAATGTATGTTTGCTTCAGGCGATACTCCTGCGGAGTCACTTCGTGAACGCAACTTACCCAAAATCTCTTCAGATTTGGTCAACAATTGGTCTACCGTAGGAGCAAACAACAGCACTTCACTAGCACCACTATGTAAGCGGTAAGCGGCGTTTTGGTCGGCTTCATATTCTTCCAAAACAACGTGATAGTTAGTCCCACCAAATCCGAAAGAACTTACACCCGCGCGTCTTGGCGCTTCCCCTTCTGGACGAATCCAAGGTCTAGTTTCAGTATTTAGATAGAATGACGAATTTTTAATGTTGAGTTTGGGATTTGGCTCGGTAATATTAATTGTCGGCGGTAATACTTTGTGATGTAAAGCCAAAGCAGTTTTAATCAAACTCGCCGCACCCGCAGCCGCTTTTGTGTGTCCAATTTGTGATTTCACACTACCCAAAGCGATGTGCTGCTTTTTAGAATCATGCACATCAAAGAAGTCTTTTAAAGAACCGAATTCTGTCGGATCTCCAGCCATTGTACCGGTGCCATGTGCTTCCATCAAACCAACAGTAGCGGGAGAGAAGCCAGCATCTTCGTAAGCGCGTTCTAAGGCTTTAACTTGGCCTTCTTTGCGGGGAGCATAAATGCTCTTATAACGCCCATCGCTGGAAGTACCAATACCTTTAATTACGGCATATATTTTATCGTTGTCGCGTTCAGCATCTTCTAATCGTTTCAGGACAATCATCCCAATACCTTCACCCAGCATCATCCCATCAGATTTAGCATCGAAAGGTTTGACATTTTCACTAGGAGAAACAGCCGGTGTTTTGCTGAAGGAGATGTAAGCCATGATAGTGTTATCGGTATCAACACCACCAGTTAGCATCATATCAGAACGATGCTCAACTAGCTCACTAATTGCCATTTTTAAAGCACCGAAAGAACTAGCGCAAGCGGCATCAACTACGCAATTCATCCCGCCAAAATTTAGGCGATTGGCAATTCTCCCCGCAACTACGTTAGCTAACATTCCAGGGAAAGCGTTCTCATCCCATTTCACATAAGCGCTTTTGATTTTATCAACGATTTTTTTCGTATCTTCGTCAGATAAACCACTGCTTTTGAGTGCTTTTTCCCAAATCGGATATTCCAATCTCGCAGAAAGCGGCATTCCTAATTGCTTGGCCATCGCCACGCCTAAGATTACCCCAACCATCTCGCGGTTAAATTCACGCTTTTCGCCATAACCTGCATCTTCCATTGCCTCTTTCGCAACCACTAAACTTAATAGTTGCGATACATCTGTGACTTCTAAAATGCTGGGTGGAATGCCGAATTCCATCGGGTTAAAATCTACCTCTGGAAGAAACCCGCCTCTTTTACAGTAGGTTTTATCTTCAGTAGTTCTGGGATTAGGATCGTAATAATCTTCGACGCTCCAATGTGTGGAAGGAACATCAGTAATACAGTCAATTTTATTTACAATATTTTGCCAGTATTCCCGTAAATTTCTGGCTTGAGGTAATAGAGAAGCCATCCCAACGATAGCGATAGGATTGTGTTGTAATTGTCTGTTAATTCTGTTGATTGACACTGATTTATCTGGCTTCATTTTTTTTCCCTCGATAGACTTAATCACAGCCTGTTCGCAATTGTTGATAAGGCTTTCTAACTCTGCTAAGGCAGTATCAATTGAATAAGCAGACATAGGGCATAGTGAGTACTGTGGATTGTGTAGCTACAGTAATTTCTGTTGCCTACTAATAATCAAAAACTCTGGTTTTGTAAGCAGTTAGCATGTCTAAAATCCCGGCAAAAAAGTAATTACGTTAGCGACACGAGAAAGCGAGTCCGCGTACCCTTTCAGGCAAGCAAGCTACGCTTTTAGCGTCTCGTAGAGAGCGTCATTACGAATTACGAATTCTGCGGATACGCGGCTTTGGCACACTGCGATCGCGAAAAAATGTTATCCAACGCTAGACTCTTGAAATTGTGGCAATCGGTCAAAGACGTTGTTAAAACTGGTAAAATAGTCTTGGAGTGTAATAGCTGCTTGACCAGTTAATTTAATCCATTTGTAATGGTAGAGATTTTGAGTAATGGTATCCTACTGGAGTTGTGGAAACTGAGGAGTAGCTAAGAGAACAGAAACGTTTTTCACCCGAAAGCTTTTAATTATCTAGGCTAACCAGAGCAACATAGCTGTTGTTAATGACAAGGTTCTGCATTTGGAGCAATGTCATAGCCAATTTCAACGTTCGGGATAATATATTTTATGCTACTTGAACCAGCAAAGTTGACAAGTTCGTTACACAAAAGACACCACCTTTAATCCGAATTTATGCAAGTTGAAAAAGTAATTAAACGAGCAGACGGTGATGGAAAAGCAGTTATCTTTAGTTATTTTTAATTTCAAAATATTAATTAAATAACTAGTTTGTCTAACCACTTTAAAGCATTGAATTAATAAAAACACTAGCATACTTTACAGAAACTAAATCATTTCTTTAAAGTTATTTTATAAATAAACATCCACAATTACTGATGTTAATTTGAATAAAATTAAGCAAAAAAGTATAATTTGTAACTCTATAAATGTTGTTAGATATTTTTTTATCTACGCATTAACCATAAATTTCTGCTGAATTAAGTTAACAATACAAATCTGTTGTCTAGTAAGTAATAATTCAATGAATACATAGATAAACTGAACAACCATAGGTATGTTTTTTCATAGAAACATCATAATTGAGTCAAAGTTTTGGGTTATTTTTCAATATAAGTCAACTTAAGAAGCAAAGCGGTTATTTATAAAGCAAATGTTAATTTTTAGTATGTTGCATGATAAACATAATCACGATTGCATGAGTTAAAAAGGTAGTTATAAAGCTGGGGCGAATGGAATTATACCTCTGCCACGGAAGTGGGTTGTGCTTCAGTAGAAGCGGTTTATAACCGCCTTTTAATTACTACGATCAAAGCCAAAAATAATGTCTTATACTACACAACCTTCCTAATAATAATCTGTTAGTAATATCAAATATGCTTAAAAACTAACCATCTGTTGGTATTCAATTAGCAGATAAGGGATTAGTAACGAGTAATTTTTTCAGCATCTATTCTTACTGTGATGAAATATTTTAGTTAGAGAATCAAGACTTATACAAATCAAAACGATTGACAAAAATCAATTTTCACGCCATAATTAATGACAAGTTTATCCAAATTTTGAGTTCATTTTTATTAGCGCTTCGTTGTTCTTGAGAGTTAAGTTTTCTGGTTAGCGCTATTGTATTTTACGCTACTGGATTAGATATCAAATTAGGATATAACTTAGGAAGCTTTGAAGTAACACCACCATTGATTTTCACGCCAAAATAGTGAGTTTGGGCGGTAAAAGCTTAGAACAATTCATATAAAACCAATTTAGACCCATCCAGTTTATTAAGGTAGAAACCCTAGAGGAAAAGCCCTCTTGCTAATTTACAGATGAGTCTATATCTAATCGACTAAATATAACCAGGCTATCCCCTAGAAAACAGAATTGGAATGAAAATATGGCAGTAAATAAAGAAAGCCGATTATTCACAAAACCCGTAGGGCGATCGCAACTAATTTTAGCAGCTTCTCTCACTCTAGCGGCCGGATTAATAGCTTTTTATAGTTTAGTACCGTTTTGGTCTAAACCTAAAGTTGTGACACCAGCAGCAAATCCTCCAAAAGCTGTGACTCCTGCGAAAGTTGCTGTGACAGCCTTGGGACGTTTGGAACCAGAAGGTGAAGTTACTTCTTTGACTGCTCCCGCTTCCAATAATGGGGTGCGAGTAGATAGACTCTTAGTGAAAGAAGGAGATACGGTTAAAGCAGGGCAATTACTGGCTTATCTAGAAAATTATGGTCGTTCTAGAACAGCTTTGCAACAAGCTTTAGACCAACTGCAAGTTGCTAAAGCTAAATTAGCGCAGGTGAAATCTGGAGGAAAAACGGGAGATGTTGATGCTCAAAAGGCTGCGATCGCCCGTTTAGAGCCACAATATAAAGGGGACGTTGCTACCCAACAGGCGACAATCGACCGCATCCAGGCTGAGGTAGATAATGCTCAAGCTGAGAACGATCGCTATCAGCAATTATATAAACAAGGTGCGATCGCGGCTTCTGTAGCAGATACCAAAGCTTTGCAACTCAAGACTACACAACAGCAGCTAACAGAAGCCCAAGCCACCCTCAAGCGCACTCAAGACACATACCAAGCACAACGCAAGCAAGCAGAAGCGCAACTCACCAGTATTAGTGAAGTGCGTGGTGTAGATGTTCAAGTCGCGCAAACCGAAGTCAACAGTGCCACAACTTCTGTTCAACAAGCAAAAGCCGACTTGGATTTAAGCTATATCAAATCTCCCATAAATGGCAAAATTTTAAAAATCCACGCCAAAACCGGAGAAGTCATCAGCACCAGCAGAGGATTTGCTGAAATCGGTAAAACATCTCAAATGTTTGCGATCGCAGAGGTGTATCAAACCGATGTTCAAAAAGTGCGTGTAGGACAAAAAGCCACAATTAGCAGCACTGCATTTACTGGAACAATAAAAGGAACTGTAAAAGAGATTGGTTGGCAAGTTGACAAGCAAAACATCTTCAGCCTCAACCCCGGTTCAGACACAGATCGCAGAATAGTTGAAGTGAAAATATCCATCGATAATCCCGCAGATAGTGAGCGCGTAGCTCGTTTAACTAATTTACAGGTAGATGTCGCCATTCATATTTAGTCAATTGGCATAAGTCATTGACAAATGACAAATGACCGATGACAAATTACCAATGACAAAAGACAAATAAATCCATGAATTTCAAAATTCCTTTAGCATGGCTACAGCTAGCCCAGCAAAAATTTCGTTTACTAATAGCTGTAGCCGGGATTGGTTTTATTGTACTGCTAATGTTTGTGCAACTTGGTTTTCAAGATGCTCTTTATTCCAGTGCAACCGCAGTGCATCAAAATCTCAAGGGAGATTTATTTGTAGTTAGTTCGCAATACAAATCTTTAACCTCAAATCAAAGCTTTTCACGGACTCGTTTGTACCAATCTCTGGGGTTTGATGGCGTTGAGTCAGTTAGCCCTATGTATTTACAATTTGCTAAACTGAAAAATCCGGCAACTAGTGAGAAATATTCAATATATGTTATTGGTTTCGATCCAGGTAGACCTGTGATGAATCTCCCAGAAGTGGAGAAAAATTTAGATAAACTAAAAATTCCTGATGTCGTACTTTTTGACCGAGGTTCTCGCCCAGAGTTTGGCCCAATAGCTGAAAAATTTGATGCTGGAGATACTGCACAGACAATTGAAATATTTCCCTTCAATTCATTAATTGGCTATAGAGTCAGAATTGGCGGCTTATTCACATTAGGGCCTTCCTTTGGGGTAGACGGAAATTTACTTGTTAGTGACTCAACTTTTTTGAGGATAAATCCCAATACTCGTCCGGCAGATATGATAGATATTGGTTTGATTTCCCTCAAACCTGGTACTAATGCAGAAACAGTACTAAAAAGTTTGCAAGCAAGTTTGCCTAATGATGTCCAAGTCTTTACCCGCCAAGGCTTCATTGATTTTGAAAAAAAATATTGGGCTGTTAGAACCCCCATTGGTTTTATTCTTAACTTGATGCTGACAATGGCTGCGGTTGTTGGTGTGGTTATTGTCTATCAAATTCTCTACAGCAATATTGCTACACAGTTCGTTGCTTACGCCACTTTAAAAGCAATTGGTTATGCCAATAGATATTTGTTGAATGTGGTATTTCAGCAAGCTTTAATCTTGGCAATCTTAGGTTATATACCAGGATTTATTACTTCTGTCTTGTTATATAGTTTTGCAGCAGAAGCGACTAAATTACCAATACTTATGACCACTAATAATGCATTGATAGTCTTAACTTCAACAGTTCTCATGTGTATTACTTCTGGAGCGCTTGCCATCAATAAACTCCGTTCTGCAGATCCGGGAGATATTTTCTAGCTATTTTTAGCAGCAAAATCAGCGAATCTTTTTGCCTGAACTAAACTCAAAAGTAAGCATTGGTGCAGCCTCTTCACAGAAACCTTTTTCTTTATAGCAATTTTAGATTTTTGATTAAAAATCTTTACCAAAATCCCAATTTGGTATAGCTTCAAGTCTTTTATCTAGCAAATCAAATTCACCAATTTAACAATAGTTTCAATCTTATGAACCTCAAAGACAAAACCCTGCTAATTACCGGGATTGATGAATTTGTCGGTTTGCGTGCAGCCGAGTTAGCCATAGCGCAAGGGATGAAAGTTCGTGGACTACAAAGTTCTACAGAACAAAACAAACAATTACACAATTTAGGTGTTGAAGTAATTATTGGTAGTATCACCGATTCTACTATTGCTCAAAAAGCTTGTCAGGGAGTAGATATCGTTTTACATACAGATCAACTTGCTGAAGAAGCTGGTGCAATTAAGAATTTTCGTGATGTCAATGTTGGTGGTACTGTCAACATAGCTAAAGCTGCTAAACAGGCTGGTGTGAAAACATTTGTACATCTATCAAGTGTGATGGTTTACGGTTTCAACTATCCTAATGGTGTTGCAGAATCTGGGCCGCTTTCGGGCGAAAATAATCCCTATTGTCAAACAAAAATAGAAGCTGAAACAGCAGTTTTAGAACTAAATAATTCTCCAAATTTTGGCATCATCGTTATTAGAGCCGGAGATGTTTACGGACCAGGAAGTATACCTTGGATAGTCAGACCAATTTTGATGATGCGTCAAAAATTATTTGCCTGTGCCAATGATGCTAAAGGAGTAATCAATCACGTATATATAGATAACCTGATTGATGGAATCTTTCTAGCGATAGAAAAAGAAACATCCGGTGAAATATTTAATATCACTGACGGACAAGAAACTTCTTGGAAAGAGTATTTTATGCGTTTAGCAGCAATGGAAGGTTTACAAGCACCCCTTTCATTATCGAAAGATGAAATCAAGTTGTTTCTAAAGCTACGCGTTCAAGGACAAAAACTTTTTCGGAAAAAAGTTGATATCTTACCAGAGTCGATAGATTTTATGACTCGTCCCTACGCCTGTTCTATTGTCAAAGCTCAAAGTCTGTTAAATTATAAACCAGCAGTCGATCTAGAATTAGGAATGCAGCAAACACATGAATGGCTGCAAAAAACAGATATTCAAAGCTTGATGAAATAGTCAAAATATTTTTGGGATTGTTGTTGGATTGTAAGCAGTTTGGAGTTAAGAGCAAGATGTGAGATATCAAAGTATTCTGCACTTATTGATTCTAAGTTCTAACTTCTGAATTCTTCGGTTGCATCTGCCTAACAATTATCTGCAATTGAGAACTAAATAATCCACAGATTTTCCAAATACTTGTTTTGTATGACTACTAATCAGCCACGTTTAAGCATCGGATTACCTGTATACAATGGTGAAAAATTTATCAAAGAAGCCATAGATTCACTCTTGGCTCAAACCTTTGAAGATTTTGAGCTAATTATTTCAGATAATGCATCTACAGATAAAACTGAGGAAATTTGTAGAGCTTATGCTGAGAAAGATAAACGTATCTGTTACTATCGCAACGATCAGAACATCGGTTGCGCCCGTAACTTTAATCGCGTCTTTAAATTGTCTTCGGGTGAGTATTTTAAGTGGGCAGCTTATGACGATCTACATGCTCCAGATTTTATCAAGAAGTGTGTTGAGGTGCTTGACCAAGACCCTAGCATAATCTTGTGTCACTCCCAGACATATTTCATTGATGAAGAGGGGAGTTTTCTCCAAAACTACAATATTAAACTCAAGGCAGATGCACTAAAATCACACAAGCGTTTTAACGAATTGCTGACGAAACATTTATGTTATCAATGTTACGGAGTAATTCGCTCTAATGCCCTGAGAATGATACCGCAGATGGGTGGTTACGGTAATGCAGATGGAATTCTTTTATTAAGACTTGGTATTCTTGGTAGGTTTTATGAAATCCCTGAATACCTGTTTTTTGCTAGAAGCCATCCGCAACAATCAATGAGTATGTATTTTCCTAATTATATGTTGTTTGCTAACAACACTAAAAAACCCTCATTGAGTATGCTACCTGATTTTTATGCCTATACAGTGTGGTTTGATTCAGCAAAGAAAGGACAAATTTTATTGCCACATTGGAGAATAATTTGGGAGTATTTACTCTCTATATGGCGTAGTCCCCTGAGTTGGGATGACCGGCTGCGTTGTCATCTAAGTCTATATCGGCAGTTAAAAGGGACAGAATATCTTTTGCTGAAAGATTTACTAAAAGTGCTGCAAGTACTTTGGAAAGGTTGGCAAGCAGCATCAATTAAAAAAACTAAAGTTTTACATTGAACAATTAGTTAAAAATAAAAGCTACTAAATATAGCTTTTATCCAGCCCCAAAACCACCTATTCTTTACTACAAAACTATGCTGAAACTATCTCAATTATCTCATTTTTTACTTGCTACTTTAGTGAGCTTCAGCTTTGCTAAAACGGTAAATGCAGAACCAACTGAAACACTAAGTGTTGTGGTAAATGGCATACAACACAAAAAAGGTGAGATTTGCTTCAGAGTTTACGCAACTGAAAAAGGATTTCCGATGAGTAATTCTAGTGGATCTCAAAGTGGCTGCGCTAAGATTACTGGCAATTCTGTTAAAAAAGAATTCTCAGGTTTGAAGCCTGGAACTTATGCTGTCGCCGTGGTTGACGATCAAAATGGCGATCGCAAACTCAATAAAGACTTTTTTGGTATTCCCACAGAAGGTTTTGGGATTTCCAAAAATCCAACTGTGTCCATACAAACAGGTTCACCAAAGTTTCGTGATGCCAGTTTTGTTGTAAATAAAAATACAACGGTCAACATAATCATGAAGTATTCGCTGGATTCATAGAGGGTACTGGGTACTGGGGACTAGGTACTGGGGACTGCTTCTCTAGAAGATACTTTTGATTTCTAATCCTCAATCTCCAATCTCCAATCCCCAGTCCCTAATCCCCAATTCCCAACAATCAAGGCAAGATTCTACCGGAGATTAAAAATTTAATGGAAGATTTGGCGATATTTTTGTCTAAGTCTTTGATGGGTTGGCTGGTTATTCAGGTGTGTTTTACGCTTGTCTTTATATGGTATCTGCGCTCATCCAAAAAAAACTTATTACCAGATGACCAGTTACCCAAAACAGCAGTGATTCTTTGCCTACGCGGAGCCGATCCGTTTTTGCCTAGATGTTTGCGATCGCTCCTGAACCAAAACTATCCACACTATGATTTAAAATTGATCGTTGATAGTCACGAAGATCCCGCTTGGAAAATTGCCAGTGAAAGCATCACAGAGCAAGAAGCGACC
The DNA here is from genome assembly GCF_002245985.1 of Nostoc sp. 'Peltigera membranacea cyanobiont' 232. Taxonomy (NCBI): domain Bacteria; kingdom Bacillati; phylum Cyanobacteriota; class Cyanophyceae; order Nostocales; family Nostocaceae; genus Nostoc; species Nostoc sp. 'Peltigera membranacea cyanobiont' 232. The sequence continues at coordinate 55,654 of NZ_NOLK01000014.1, read as the reverse complement.
AACGTTCAAATTAGCCCTTTGCGAATAGTACGCAACAATTGTAGTCTCAAATGCAGTTCTTTAGTCCAAGCTGTCCGTGAGTTGGATGATTCCTACAAAGTGGTTGCCTTAGTAGATGCTGATACCATAGTCCATCTGAATTGGCTGCGAGAATTAGTTAGTCCTTTAAGTGATGCTAGAGTAGGGGCAACAACAGGTAATCGTTGGTACGTTCCGACAGGTAGGTATTGGGGATCTTTAGTACGGTATATCGGCAATGTATCCACAGTAGTGCAAATGTTTATCTTCCAGATTCCTTGGGGTGGGAGTTTGGCTGTGAAAACAGAAGTGCTTCGCCAAACAGAATTGCTAGATAAGTGGGGACAAGCTTTAGGCGAAGATTTTATGATGCACGACATCCTCAAAAAACATGGATTCCAGGTAAAGTTTGTGCCTTCGCTGCTGATAGTAAATCGTGAAGAGACTGATTTATCCAACTTAATCGACTATCTCAAGCGCCTAATACTTTATTCTCGACTGTATCACCCGCGTTGGTTAGCTTTAGTCAGTGAAGCTGTTTCTAGCATTTTGTTTCCTACGACACTGATCGTTTTAGTTCTAGAGTCCTTCTTAGAGGCAAAATGGGAAGCTGCGGCTCTCTTCTTGGTCTGTTATGGTGTCTATACTTTAGGATTACTGTTGATAATGCTCGTGTTGGAATTAGAGATCCAGCGAGTGGTTCGCTCTAATGACCAGACGATGCCTATGGGCAAGCCGTTGCACGTCTACGCCAAATTATCAGCTGCTACAATTATCAAAATGTTGATTGGGATTCCGCTAACACAGTGGGTTTATGGGTTAGCGATGCTATCATCTATTTGGATTTCAACAGTCACCTGGCGCGGTGTCTCCTATCGAGTTCAAGGGCCTTGGAATGTCCGGTTAGTGGAATATCGCCCTTATCAATGGTTAGATCAGCCTATTGATAGCAAGGTTTCTCTTTGAGTTGAATCACTAAATATGAACTAGGGCATGAAAGTTATTACACTAAACATTCCCTAGTATTCAAGTTAGATTATCTTATATTTAGTAGAAATATCCTAGCTATAACCCTTGTCAAAATACACGTTTTTTTGCGAATTTTCAAATTCCATTTGCATTAATAGCAAGGGTCTAGACAAATATATTAAGGGGAATTTTGACTTAGTACTTTGGATATTCTGATAGTTTAAACCAAGGTTTATAAGCATCCACTTCACAACCCACGCTTTCGACTGTTTGACAATGTTAAAATCCTTGATTTAACAGTATTGGTGGTAATTTCTGAGCTAGATAATCAGGATGCTCATGAAAGATTTGCTGTGTAAATCCTAAATTCAAAACCCGTATTTTCGTGAAATATTCCCCTTTTTTATGACTAAGCAAAAACTTCGCATTGCACTATTTACAGGATTGTACGCTCCTTTCTTGACTGGTGTTTCTGTTGCAGTTCACCAACGAGTTCGTTGGTTGCTAGAGCAGGGACATGAGGTTTTTCTAATCCATCCGCAAATCAACGATCGCTACCCCAAAAATGTAGGCGATCGCCCCATGCAAGGTTTAGAGGAAATTCAGTCTTTCCCCAACTTCTCTGCTTACGCATTCCCCACTGAACCACTGGTATTCTACAAGTCTCTTCCTCAACCATTGAACTATCGACATTGGAGCGATACCAAGTTGCTGGAGAAATTCAAGCCTGATATTATCGTGGTTGAAGAAGCAGCGCAAATGAGAGGCTTATACTCATTTTTCTTGCAAGGTTATGGTCGCCCAATTGGCACTCAATACGCAAAACGAACAGGCACGCCAATAATATCACTCTTCCATACAGATATCGTTGCGTATATCAAATATTACTTTGGAGACAGGTTCTTCAATTTAGTTCGTCCCATCGTTCCCGTTTTAGTTAAGCAATTTAGTGAGTCTTATGACTTCAATTACTTCTCTTCTAAAGAACAACTGACTAAATACGAAGAACTGAAATGCCAACGCGCTGAATACGTCGCTTATCAAGGTATCGATTGCGAAAAATTTCACCCGCGAAACATTTGTTATGACCCCATTCCCAATGACAATCGACCGACTCTTTTGTTTGTCGGACGCATCACACCCGAAAAGAATGTCAACCAATTGCTTGATATATTTCCAGTCATAGCTGCCAAAATCCCTGATGTCCATCTGGTGATTGTTGGTAGTGGCCCGCTAGATGAAGAGATCCGTCAGCGGGCTAAAAAGTTTGGATCGGGTATTACTGTATGGGGCGAGTCTCACGGTACAGAACTTTTAGGTTGGTTTGCTAGAGCGGATATTTTTGTTAACCCCTCCGTTACCGAGAACTTCTGCACTACAAATAATGAAGCACTGGCTTCTGGAACGCCTCTGGTTGCTGTTGTTGCACCTTCAACCTCAGAACAGGTATCTCCTGGTCATAACGGCTTTCTTGCTCAACCTAACAACCCTACAGACTTCGCCCAAAAGGTGATTTCGATTCTAGAAAATCCTGATTTGAAAGCAGATATGACTCGGCACGCTCGCCCCTCTATACTTGACTTTGATTGGTCAGCATGTATGCAAAAATTTGAACACAAACTTTACCAGATTGTTGAAGGATCGCAGAAGGTGGAGGTCGGTACAGGTGGTATAAGACCATAACGAGAACAAACACGATCGCTAACACTGCAACTTTTTGTATCAACGAGTTTTAGGATTAGGGACTTCCAATTAAAAAAATATCCAATTTTGTAGGGTGCGTTAGCGACAGCGTAACGCACCGCCAGATATCTCGGTGCGTTACGGCTTTCGCCTAACACACCCTACTGTATATTTTATTTTTTGGAAGTCCCTTAGCAAAAGCTGTGAATTGATAAAACTTTGAATTTTTCCCTTCCCTACCAGGCTGCAACTTAGATGCATTGACTTGCAACTTAGTTATATCGACCTACAACTTAGATGCATTGACCTACAACTTAGATGCATTGACCTGCAACTTAGATGCATTGACTTGCAACTTAGATGCATTGACCTGCAACTTAGTTACATTGACCTGTAACTTAGATGCATTGACCTGCAAAAATAAAACACCTTACTAGCGTGACAAGAGTAGTAGCATTGGCGTAGCCCACCGTAGGTATCGCTTGCTGGCAGAACTAAAATTAATTATCTTAAAACTTTGTAGTATAAATTATATAGAAATAACTCTGTGTCTTACTCATACTAAACACATCCGACTCGTACTGCGGTAGTTGCAGCCTCAGTGCGGTTCGTTACCCCTAACTTATTTAATACCTGGCTGACATGATGCCTAATGGTAGAAGGACTCAATTTCATCCGTTGAGCGATCGCTTCATTACTCAATCCTAAAGCCAGCAGTGCTAAGACCTCTTGCTGTCGCTTACTCAGTTCATAGATAGCTTGGGATGATGGTTTGCTTGGTTGCAGCAACACCTGAATCACCTCTGCTGCCAATATAGACCGACCGATCGCAGCGGCTCGTATGGCATTCGCCAACTCATCAATCGAGATACCCTTGAGCAAGTAGCCAATAGCTCCGGCTTGCATTGCTTTCTGTACCAAGTCATTCGCTAGAAAACTCGTCAAAATTAAAACTTGAATTTCTGGGTATTTTTTGCGGATAGCCCTTGTTGCTTCTGCCCCATTCATTCCCACCATCATCAAATCCATCAGCACCACATCTGGCTGCAACTGTTCGCACAAATCTACTGCCTCATCTCCATTACGCGCTTCACCCACTAATTCCATGTCATCAAACGCCAGCAAGACAAATTTAATACCTCCCCGCAGGATTGCATGATCGTCAACAGTAATCACCCGAATTGGTTTCAATGATTTATCTTTTTCCATATATAAATCCGAGTATTAAAACTATTTTTTATACATTTACATTATTGCTCTGTTTTCCATATTTATCCGTGAGATTCTTAATCTTTAGTTTTTCATTTCCTGCCAGTCAATCACACGAAAATCCCACAACATAATATCAAAATCTGTCTTTTCTAAATAAGTTGATGGAAATAAACATAACTATGTTAAAAAGCAAATACGCCTAAAACTCTTACCAATGACAAATGACAAATGACAAATGACAATCCTAGTAGTTAATTTTATTTGTGCCCAATACCCAATTCCCTACTCCCCACTCCCTATTTTCAAAACAGCGATTGACCAACTCAGGACAATCTCAGTCCCCTCCCCTGGATAGCTTGACAAATGGAAAGTAGCACCAATTGACTCAGCCCGTTCTTTCATAATTGCTATCCCAAAATGACCAGATGGTATTTTGTTGTAGTCAAAACCACAGCCATTATCGCTAATCCGCAAGATCGTCTTTTGTGAATCGCCGTGGAGGCTGACTGATACAAGCGTTGCTTGGGCATATTTAATAATATTATTTAGTGCCTCTTGAGTAATCCGGTAGAAGACAAGCTTCACCTCATTAGACAAAGAGCGATGATCGCCTTCCATCGTCGTTATTACCTGTAAACTTGCCCGTCCTTGAATTCCCTTCGTTAACTGCTGTAGCAATTCAGCTAATGGTTTATCTGCCAAACCATTAGGACGCAACTCAATCAATAGATTCCGCATTTCTGCTAACGCCCCTTGTGTCATTTGGGCTAGTTCCTCTAATCCCTGTTGGGCTACCTCTGGGTTGCGTTTCCACACCCTTGGCAAAGCTTCGGCAATTGTGGCCACAGTAAACAATGTCTGCGATACTGAATCGTGTAAGTCACGCGCAAGGCGATTTCGCTCCACTTCCACAGCAATCTTGCGTAGCCGTTCGCTTTCCATCAATTGTTCGCGTAGCTTCACCGCTTGCATCAAGTCTTTGACCAGGTTTAGGCTCATAATTACCACGAAGACCAAAAATCCATATTCAGCAATGTATATGGATTTGATCGTCCCCAAATCCACTAGGCGATCGTGTTGAACAGTTCCGACAAAAATCGCCAAGCTCAGACCTAGAGTCAGCCCAGCTTTCTTTTCACCACGCTGATATTGACGATAACAGGCGTAAAATGCGAAAACTACATTACTGATTAAAGCTAAGAATTGGAACCCTAATAGAGGATTGAGTGTACCTTCTGGCTGGGTAATCGGTTCACCCCAAGGCAAAGTAATACTTGATAGTCTGCTGATATGGGAATAGAGAATCCCAGTGGGTGAAATTTGGTTAATTAACAGACAGATGAGGTAGAGGCTATTCAGTACCAAAAGTAAGCGCACAGGCTTAAATTTAGTATATAAAGCCACAAACCAGATAGTAATAATCGCGTCAATATATCCCAAAGCAGATAGCAATTTTCTGGCATTTATATAATCATCTACATTCATGGTTTTATATTTGGCTATAAGAGCCAAGATATAACTAAAAATTACCAAGCAGGTTAACCCAAAAGATAAGTGCAGCGAGGGTTTTAATCGCCCAGAGGCAATTAGCAAGTGTAATAGACCAACATAAAGGCAAATACCAGCAAATATATTTAAAATAGTTGGAACAAGAGTCATTACTTGTTTGATGAAAAATTTATATCTAGCAACAAATAAGTAATATCACCTGAATAGAGACTTTTCACATTCTCTATTCATAAGTAATAGTTATATAGGACATTGATCCTAGTCAAAAATAGGACATCCGTCCGATGCATCGATCGAGGCGATCGCTGTACAATCCATTACACCAATGATTTAAGCAAAACTTTAGCGATCGCCTCGCCTCTGCGGTCAAAACCCGCAGGTGCAAAAGCTTGTGTGCCAATACATTTCAGTAAAAACGTTGCATTGCGTAGAGATGTTGCAATACAACATCCCTACAAATGTTTACGGGAAAATACCTCTAAAGTAACTACATCTGTGTAATCAATTTAAAAAGAAAATGAATAAAATCTTGTCTTGCAAAACTTTGTTGTTTAGTTCTGTTATTGCTTCCACACTGCTTGCCACGCCTAATATCGTTAGGGGTAATGAGTTGTCAGCACTAGAGACTAATAATACAGCACGTTGTAGCCAAAATGTCGGCGGTTCTTATCTGACAACAATCTTTAACTCAGATGGCAAAATCGGATCGCGTGGAGTCATAACACTTACCGAAGAAGGTAACTTTTTTGTCATTGACTCCAATCAAGGTGGTGTTACCAACGTCTTTAATCCCTTTAGCAATGGACAAGGTGCTTGGAAGTGTAATAGCAAAACTGGGGTCAGCGCCAGATCAATTACCTTTGCTTTTCCAGGAAGTGCAGGATCTACTGGTAGCATTGCCCGCTCTGACTATCAAGCCAGCTTTAATCCCCAAACGCAGACAGTACAAGGGACTATTACACTGCGTTTTTTCAACCTCAATGCTAATCCCTTATTAAATAATGTCCCGCCTGTAGCAACATTCAACTTTTCAGGGCAACAAATCAAAGCCGCCAATTAAACATAATGACTTATAAAATCCACTTTATCTCCGGCTTACCTCGCTCAGGTTCCACCTTGCTTGGAGCCTTACTGCGGCAAAATCCCCGGTTTCACGCCAGCATGACTAGCCCCGTCGGTAGTCTGGTGAGCCGAATGCTAGAAGCGATGAGTGAAGATAATGAATTTTCAGTCTTTATCACCCCAGAGCAAAAACGGGCATTAACCTTAACTATATTTTCTACCTTTTACGAACCCGAAGCTCAAAAAGAAGTCATCTTCGATACTAATCGCTTGTGGTGTGGCAAACTCTCCTTAATTCAAGAGCTATTTCCTGGCTCAAAGGTGATTTGCTGCGTGCGGAATGTCGCTTGGATTATGGATAGCATCGAACGGCTGATTAGAAAAAACGCTTTTGATGTGTCGCGGATGTTTAATAATGCTGGTGAACGCTCCACAGTTTACACTCGCACCGAAGCCTTGAGTCAAGGGGGACGGTTAGTAGGGTTTGCTTATAACGCCCTCAAGGAAGCATTCTATAGCGAACACAGCGCCTCTTTGCTTTTGGTGGACTATGACTTATTAACCCAAGCACCTGATAAAACCGTATCGCTGATTTATCAATTCTTACAAGAGGAACCTTTTAAGCATGATTTTGCCAATGTGGAATACGAAGCTTTGGAATTTGATAATCGGCTGAATACTAAAGGACTACATCAAGTGCGTCCGAAAGTTGAGTTTCAACCGCGACTGACGATTTTACCGCCGGATTTATTTGCTCAGTATGATTCGTTGTCTTTTTGGAAGAACCCTAGCAATAGTTTGGCAAATGTGATTGTCGCCCAGCCGGTAGAAGCGGTGAGTAAATAAAGCTTTCAATCTTAGAGATTGTTTGAAAAGTGGTTGGCTGTGATTTTAGGCACTTACCGATCCCCCCTAGCCCGCTTACAAAGGCTACGGTGTCTAGACAAGTCAAATTACCCCCCTTAATCCCCCCTTATAAAGGGGGGAGACCGGAAATCTAGTTCCCTCCCCTTTATAAGGGGAGGGTTAGGGTGGGGTAAAGCTAACACAAAAAACCAGGTGAGTAAACTATTTCAGACTTATGCATACACCGTAGCCCTAGAAAGGGAGGAACTTTTCCTACCAACCTGCAACTTTATTGCACCAACCTGCAACTTTATTGCACCAACCTGCAACTTTATTGCACCAACCTGCAACTTTATCGCATCAACCTGCAACTTTATTGCATCGACCTGCAACTTTATTGCATCGACCTGCACCTTTATTGCATTCACCTACAACTTTGCTGCATTCACCTGCAACAAAGTTGTACTGACCTGCAACTTAGAAACTTCCAACAAACAAATTATCCAATCTTGTGGGATGGGCAACATCAGCGCCCCTAGTTCAAGGCGACCGAGATGCCAATTCCACAAGAATTAATTGAGTATTTTTTATTTGGAAATCTCTTAGATGCATTTGCCTACCTGACAAATAACTCAGATCCCCGACTTCTTCAAGAAGTCGGAAATCTAAATCCAGCGATTTAGTCACTGACTATTTCACTCTACAAATAACTCTTCATTTACCTAAAACAAAGGAAAAAAATCAAATGACAAACTTCATCGTCAACCAAGCCACCGATGACGGCAGTGGTTTAACTACAGGCACTCTTAGTTATGCAATTCTCCAAGCGAACCAACTAGCAGGGGATGACACTATTACCCTCAATAATGATGTGCGTGTGACTGGAATAACGCAAACCTTAATTGACAGTAACATTACTATTGTGGGCAACAACCACAGCATCAGCGGCGATGCCAATAATAACGGCATCAACGACAATGGCGACGTGCGCCCCTTGTTCATCAAATCTGGAACCGTCGATATCTCTAATTTAACCATCACCAACGGACGATCCGAGGGCGGCGCTGGTATGGGCGGCGGCGGCGGCGCTGGTATGGGCGGCGGCTTGTTTATCTATGATGGCAACGTCTCCTTAAGCAATGTTGCTTTTAGTAATAACACAGCCCAAGGTGGCGCTGGTCTGTCCTACGGCAGTGGCCCCATAGTCAGCGGCAACGGCGGCGGACTTCTTGTTTCGATCAGCGGCTTTGGCAACGGCGGCGGCGACGCGGGCTTCGGCGGCGGCGGCGGCTACGGTGGCAAGGGCGGTTACGGTGGCGGCGGCGGCTACAGCGGCTACAGCAATGGCGGCAACTTCGGCGGTGCCGGCGGTTTTTCTGGTGACGGTGGTGGCGGTGCTGGGCTGGGGGGCGGTATCTTTGTCCGCAGTGGTTCTTTAACCCTCAGCAACACCAGCTTTACCAACAACATGGCTACGGATAATGTTGCAGTTTCTCGCCCAGGTCTAGGCTTAGGTGGGGCAATCTTCATCATGCAATCGCTCACCAATACCAACGGTAATAACCAGGGAATGCCCACCGTCCTTGGCACGATCAATTTTGTGGGTTCATCTACCTTCAGCGGCAACAGTGCGACTGACGATGCAGGAACTCTCACCAATAACGATGATGTTTACGGCACACAAATACCTTCCACCGCTCCTACTGTCAGCATTACTGCACAAACAGCCACAGCCAATGAAGGTGGTAGCAACGGTGTCTATCGCCTAACTCGCACCGACACCACAGGGGATTTAACGGTTAACCTCACCCTTGATGGCAGCAGCACAACCTCTACTGCCGACTATACCCTCAGTGGTGGCAGCGTCGCGGTTTCTGGCAGCACCTTAACGGCGACCATTGCTGCTGGACAAAGCTTTGTTAATATTAACCTAGCAGCCATTGACGACATCGCCGCCGAAGCAGACGAAACCCTCAAACTCAACTTGGATACTGGCACAGGTTACACCGTCGATGGTACGAATAATACCGCCACCGTCACCATTGCTGCCAACGATACCGTCGTCACTAACACCAACGATAGCGGCGAAGGTTCCTTGCGGCAAGCGATTCTCAATGCCAATGCTAATCCAGACGCAAATACAATCACCTTTGCAGGCAGCGTGTTTACCGATGGTACTCCTGATACCATTACCCTAACTTCTGGGGAATTAGACATTACCAACGCGCTAACTATCAACGGACTAGGGGCAAGCAATCTCAGTATCAGTGGCAACAATGCCTTCGCTGTTTTCAATGTGGATGATGGTAATAGTAGCAATGAAATTGCCGTAGCAATTAACGGACTGACGATTAAGGATGCGTCTGATTTCGCTAGCATCGGCAATATTGAAAACCTGACTATCAACAACAGCAGTATTTCTGGTAATGCTGGGTTCTTCGGCAGCATCTATAACTTAGGAACAGCTACTATTACCAACAGCACCATCTCTGGTAATTCTGGGGGCTACGCTGGCGGCATCGCTAACGCAGGAACAGCTACTATTACCAACAGCACCATCTCTGGTAATTCTGGGTTGGGCGGCGGCATCTTTAACGCAGGAACGGCTACTATTACCAACAGCACCATCTCTGGTAATACGGGAACAGATATCAGCGGCGGCATCTACAACCTAGCTATACTGAACCTAAGCAACAGCACTATTACCAATAACACTGCTGACTCTGACAACAATGGCAGTGGTGACGGTGGTGGTATATTCAATGATGCTAGTGGCACTGTCACCGCCCAAAACACGATTATCGCTGGCAACTTTGATTCTGGAAATGAAGCTCCTGATATTTTTGGCGCAGTAACAGGCAATGCCAACAACCTCATCGGTAGCTTGACTGGGGCATCTGGTACTATTGGCACTGGCAGCGATATCACCTTTGCCTCGGCTGGCATTACCAATATTAACCAAGTCATCGCCTCTCTCGCCAACAACGGTGGTGCTACCCAAACTCACGCGATAGTTTCTGGTTCGGCTGCCATCAACGCGGGAAACAATGCCCTCATCCCAAGCGGTATCACCACTGACCAACGGGGTACAACTCGCACCATTGGCGGTACTGTGGATATTGGCGCTTATGAATCAGGCTTCATCGCTCCTGTTGCCGCCAACGATACTGCCACCACTAATGAAAATACTGCTGTCAACATCAACGTCTTGGGCAATGACACTGATGCTAATGGCGACAGCTTGAGTGTGATTAAAGTTAATGGCAACAGCGTCACAGTCGGTACACCAATTACCCTAGCTTCTGGGGCGCTACTTACTCTCAACGCCAATGGCACTTTTAACTATAACCCCAACAGTCAATTTGAGTCTTTGGGTGTGGGTGCAACTGCCAGCGACAGCTTCACTTACACAGCTAGCGATAATGGTAAGGGCGGCACTAGCACAGCAACAGTTAACCTGACTATCACTGGTGTTAACGATGTAGCCACTATTACAGGTACAGCGACAAAATCTGTCACCGAAGATGCAACTACCCCCAATCTCACCGCTACAGGTTCTCTCACTGTCAGCGATGCCGATGCAGGTCAAAACATCTTCAACACCACCGTCACTTCAGCTACAGGTAATCTCGGTAGTCTCAGCATTACCAATGCCGGAGCTTACAGCTACAGTGTTGCTAACAGTGCGGTGCAGTTCTTGGGTGCGGGTCAAACTAAAGCTGAAACCTTCACTGTAAAATCTGTTGATGGCACAGCTACGCAAAACATTGTCGTTACCATCAACGGTGTTAACGATGTTGCAACTATTACAGGCACAGCCACAGCAGCAGTTACCGAAGATGCAACTACTCCCAACCTCACTGCCACAGGTTCTCTCACTGTCAGCGATGTTGATGCAGGTCAAAACATCTTCAACACCACTGTAACTTCAGCTACAGGTAATCTTGGTAGTCTCAGCATCACGAATGCCGGAGCCTACAGCTACAGTGTTGCCAATAGTGCAGTGCAATTCTTAGGTGCGGGTCAAACTAAAGCTGAAACCTTTACTGTAAAATCTGTTGATGGCACAGCTAGCCAAAACATTACTGTCACCATCAACGGTGTTAACGATGCACCAACTGTAGCAAATGCCCTGCCAGATAAAACCACCATTGAAAATAGTGGCTTCAATTTCACCGTTCCCGCCAACACCTTTGCAGATGTCGATACAAGCAACACCTTAACTTATACCGCCACCTTAGATAACGGTAACGCCTTACCCAGTTGGTTAACTTTCAATTCCAGTACTCGCATCTTCAGCGGCACACCTGTGGCTGCTAATGTGGGAACCATCGGTGTCAAAGTTACCGCCAAAGACAACAGCAACGCTACTGTCAGCGATATCTTTAACCTGACAGTTACTCCCCTCAACTTGACGGGAACCCCAAATGCTGATACTCTCACAGGCACAGCCAGCAACAACACCATTAATGGATTAGCTGGTAACGACACCATTACAGGTAACAAGGGTAACGACACCATTACAGGTGGCACTGGTCAAGATAGATTTGTCTACAACTTGGGCGACGGTGTTGACACCATCACTGATTTCGGTGGTGTCGGTCAAGGGGTAAACCCATCACCCGCAGTCATTGCCGCAACTGATACTCTGAAATTCCAAGGAACTGGCTTAACTGCTCAAAATCTGCTGCTGACTAAGAATGGTAGCAATCTAGAAGTCTCCTTTGAAAGCGTCGTCAATAGTCCTAAGGTAATCCTGCAAAACTTTGCCTTGGAAAACTTGGATAACCTCCGAAAAGTTAACGGAGCTAGTGTTGACTTGGGTAACATCTTGTTTAATGGGCAAACCACCATTCAAAATGACTTTGATGTTTTCGATGTCAACTCTACCCAAACTACTATTTCTAGGGAGAATATAGTCACCTTCCTTAACGACAGCAACAACACTGTTGACGGCTTTAACAACTCCAATGATGTGATTAACGCTCAAGGAGGTAATGACCGCATCGACGGCAAGAGTGGCAATGACCTACTGCGCGGTGGTGCTGGTAATGATATTCTCATTGGTGGTAGCGGTAATGACATCCTCATTGGTGGTGCTGATAATGACACCCTGACTGGCGGTAGTGGTAATGACCAGTTTGTTTACCAAGCTTTCAGTGACAAGGGGACTATTGGTGATACCATAACCGACTTTAACAAGAACGACGATAAGTTAGTTTTAACTGACCTGTTCAAGAGTTTAAGCTACAGTGGCACCAATGCGATCGCCGATGGCTACTTACGATTTGTGCAATCGGGTACTTCTACTAGAGTTCAGGTTGATGCCAATGGTGGTGCTGATGCTTTTAGTACTTTGACAACTTTGAATAACTTCACCGCGACAAATTTGGTGATTGGTAGTAACGTCTTCGTTTAGTCCGATATGTGTGGGGTGGGCAAATATTTGCTCACCTTACAACCTGCACCGAATGGCACTAAGAAAAGGGAAAATCGTTGAGGCCGCAGGGGTGCAGGGGTGCAGAGGGGAATTTCTAAATATCCGACCGCAATTGCCTAAAATTTCTTCTTTCTCCCCCGCTCCTCTGCACCCCTGCCCCTCTGCAATCCTTACGCCGCTTACCCTTCAGCTTAACTTAGTGCCATTCCAACCTGCACCTTTGATGTATCGGCTTGCACCTTTGATGTATCGACCTGCACCTTTGTTGCATCGACCTGCTTCTTTGTTGTATCGGCTTGCACCTTTGATGTATCGACCTGCAACTTAGTTGCATCGACCTGCTTCTTTGTTGTATCTAAGTTGCAAAAACGAGCTTACCCTTTCTTTAACCTTATTTTATCTAAAAACTTCACCTTACTGATATCTTTATGGTTGTAATGGGTACATTAAATATGTACCTTAGAGCAGTATCCTGATATGTCTACCCAAGATACAACACGCCGTTTGCGCCCTCAATTAATTAGTGAAGATGTTATTTCATGGCACGGTTTGCAAACCATCAGTACATACGACACAAACCGTGCTGATGCCTCTGTTGCAAATTTACAGCAAGCTTATCAAGCTATGCTGACCCAGCAACAAGCTGAAACCGAAAAATTAACTTTATACCGTGCTGCTGCTGATGCTGCGCGATTAGCAGAATGGGAATTTCACAATGCAGTATTAGCAATGAAAGAAGTTGTGCGCGGACAATACGGCTCAAATAGCGATCAAGCCCAAGCGGTAGGATTGAAGAAAAAATCAGAGTACAAGCGTCCCAGCCGCAAAAAGTTAGTCGCATCATGAGTGTCAACCTACAGTCAGGGCGGTTTCTAAATTGCTTAGTCTAGGGCGAATGGAATTGCCTGCGGCACACTGCGTGAACGCGGCTACACAAACAAAGTCCACCTCCGTGGACTAAGAGAAAATCAAGTGGTAACTTGCAGAGGTGGGTTTTACCTGTGTAGACGCGGTTTCTAATTCTACAATTGATGCAAGCTAGTTTTAGCACCATGCCACCCATGCAAAATCGGCATAGTAAACAATCCCCATGCCAAACCAGTAATCAACCCAAAAGGCGTAACCACATAATTATTAAAACTCCACAAACCGAAAATCTGTGCTGCTAATTCCAAAGGATAAGCCATCATCAGCACACTAGCTAAAGCTGCACCACTCCCACCATACTGACTTAACCAGTAAAATCCCTTACCACGAGTTACGCCATACAGCAGACGAGTAATCAGCAAACCCGTGACAGTGCCGTAGCAGCGCATACATACAGCCATAATAAACGGTGGTGCTAAATCTAACCCCATATCTGGTTGCGGACAGACATGATTACCCATGAAATAAATGATGTCCGCAATGCCAGGAAGCAAAGACACTCCAGACGCAGCCAAAAAGGGAGCGATAGGCGGGCCAAAAACCATTCCTAACAACAAGAAATCAGCAATCAAACTGACCCAATTAACCTGCAACTCTTCACTGAAAGCTACTCTTGTCATCTCCCTTTCTCTGCGTCCTCTGCGCCTCTGCGGTACCCTACGGGAAGCCCTTTCAGGTCTACGTTTTCCTAACCTACCTTATTTACATAAGGACTTGTCAACTTATCCAACTGCTGAATCAACAGACTGAGGAATAATCCCACATCCGTCACCACACCCACCGATTCTACAGAACCGCGATCGCTTAACTTAGTCACCACAGCTGGATTAATATCCACACATACCATTTTCACACCCGCCGGAGTCATATTCCCCACGCCAATGGAGTGCAGCATCGATGACAACATCAAAATCATCTCTGCACCTTCTAAGTGTTTGGCATATTCCTCCTGTGCTTGAATCAAATCCATTACGGTATCAGGCAAAGGCCCGTCATCCCGAATCGATCCCGCAAGCACAAAAGGTATATTATTGTGGACACATTCATACATCACGCCACTTTTAATTGCTCCCGCCTCCACAGCTTTGGGGATGCTGCCATAACGGCGGATACTATTAATTACCTTGAGGTGATGGCGGTGTCCACCCCGAACGGCGACACCCCGCTTCATGTCCACACCCAAGGAAGTGCCCATGATATTCTGCTCGATGTCGTGAACTGCGATCGCATTTCCACCAAGCAGCGCCTGTACATATCCTTCTCGAACCAGTTGCGCTAGGTGTTCGCCGCCACCAGTGTGAATCACCACGGGCCCAGCCGTGACAACTACTTTACCGCCAGCATCGCGGATTTTTCGTAATTCCCAAGCCACTTGTTCAACCACCAATTCTACGCGCCGTTCGCTGGAAACGCCCGCCGACATGAAGCTGAATTCTTGGGTGTTGCGGAGTTCGCGCGATTCTGTTTTGCGAATGGTACGGATACCTAAAACGTCTACAATTACCTGTTCGCCAACTTTTAAATCGCGGAGTATTTTACACCGAGCAACGAAGCCAGTGGGAGTTTGGGTAATTGCGATCGCGCCATCCATCCGTTGATTTTCTACCTTCACCCACTGTCCCTTAATTCGGACTTCGGTAGGATAAATTGTACTGACGTAGAAATCATCTGGCGCTACACCATCTTGGATTACAGGTTCCAAGATTGCGTCACGCTCATCATGGGGTAAATCTACTGCACCCAAATCAATTAATAAAGAGATGATTTCTTCCATCACCTCATGAGATGGTGCTGATACCCTCACCTCGGCGGCGGAGGTACTTTGCCGTTGTTCTCCTAAGTTGAAATTCAGGACTTGGAAGCTTCCCCCGGCATCTATAATCAAATCTAAGGCGCGGTTAATTAAGCCAGCATCTAGTAAGTGTCCTTCCATGCGAATGATCCGGCTTTCTACCGAGACATTGGCATGAATTTCATCTCTAACTGGTTCCGTTACCCGCAAAGTTAAACATTTAGCTGCGCCACCAGCTTTGAGAAATTCAGTAAGCGGTGTTTCCAGTACTTGGAAACCCACATCTGCAAGGCGGGTTTTCAAAGCCTCACTCGCCTTGTTCACGATCACAATGCTGTCCACATTCACCGAATTACAAGCGAAGTTGACTGCATCAGCTTCAGCAATTGCGATTCGCTTTTCTGGTGCGACTCGTATTTCAATTAAGCGATTAGAGTAAGAATCAAAAGCGCCAGGATAGTACAGCAAATAGCCATTTGCTAAGGGACAAAAACAGGTATCCAAATGATAGAAACGTTCGTCTATCAGTCGCAGTGAGAGAACCTCAATATCCAGCCATTTAGCTAGATAAGGGTGAGAATCTAATTCCGATCGGAAACCGTATCCCGCCCATAACCAGCGTCCTTCCCGATCTAGAAGTGCGTCTCCTGCGCCCTCAAAAGGCAAATCTTTGGGAAGTTCATTAACTGTATAACCATTTTCCTCAAACCATTGTTTGAAGTAAGGTTCCTCTCCTTGACGTTCTTTATGTAAAAAGCGACTGAGGACGACATTATCGCCCAGTACCAAGCCAGCGTTGGCGGTAAAAACCAAATCAGGCCAACCTTTCTGGGGTGTTACTAAATCTACGATGGCGTGTTGTTTAAGGATCTGGTGTAATCCTTGCCACTGTTCCACGGCGCGATCGCGCGATGATTTATGAATATTCCCTTCCATCCAGGGATTAATCACATAGTCTACATCGTAGTGGTCAGGAGGACACATCAAAAAGCGAATACGGGAAGTCATAAAAATCTTACAAGCGTTTATATATGCTACAAGCCCATTTTAGATACAGATTTTTGATTTACTAACATTTGGTAAAATCTGCTACTAAAGCTCTATCTTTGGATAGTTGAAGGCTTTACAAAAGCTTCACTTTTAATTCTATTACTGGAAGATGGCAATAAGTCGAGGAGGCGGCAAAATGACATACATCTATAACAGCCCGCTTTGATTTCTGTTCGCGCAGCTTGGCGTAGCCATATTTATTTGCGTCAAAAAGGGGCAAAGAGGCTCTAAATAAGGAAACATTATTTCTTTTTCTGGTTAGTAGGCGCGATCGCAAATATCGCAACAGCGATCGCTAGCTCAGTCT
Organism: Nostoc sp. 'Peltigera membranacea cyanobiont' 232; assembly: GCF_002245985.1. NCBI lineage: Bacteria > Bacillati > Cyanobacteriota > Cyanophyceae > Nostocales > Nostocaceae > Nostoc > Nostoc sp. 'Peltigera membranacea cyanobiont' 232. The sequence goes on along the minus strand of NZ_NOLK01000014.1, from coordinate 38,839 downwards.
AAAAAATAAACCAGACCAAGGTTCGACTACTGCAAGGTTGAGTTTAAACAAACGTTAACGTACCTTTGCTTGCAATCCTACCCGAAGGCGTATTTATGGTATCTTTGTATAAACTTCATCAAATCTTTTTGTTTTTAACACAAGTATTTTACGTTTAGATTAATTTATACTATACCATGTCAAGTAAAAATTGTATTTATTGTGGTATTTTACTGCCAAAATCTGCAAATGTTTTGAGACTCATTTTGTTGACATAGAATACCTTTAGCCCAAAGATTTATAGAGAATTCGATCCTGGTTAACTGTTAATCTGAGATGATTATTCAGATGTTTACTTGCAGGCTTATACCTGTTATGCTAAACACGAATCTTAGATAAACTGCGATTAAAACTATTTTGAACTTTTGCTGATATCACTATTGATGTATGAATAACCAATTGTCAGAGAACTGGAATATTTCTAAATCTTGGTTGCGTTTTTTAGTAATTATCCTATTAGTTATAGGTATATTTTTTCGATTCGTTAATATTGACAAAAAACTTTATTGGGGTGATGAGGTTTTTTCATCATTACGCATATCTGGCTATATGCAGTCAGAAATGAAAAAGCAGTTAGGTAATGGTCATGTGTTCGGCACAGAAGATTTGCAGAAATATCAGTATCCCAACCCAGATAAAAATGCAACTGATACAATTAAAGGAATTATCTTAGAAGACTCACAGATTTTGCCGCTATACATTTTGATAACCCGGTTCTGGGTAGAATTATTTGGTAATTCTGTAGCAGTAACGAGAAGTTTCTCGGCATTCATTAGTCTGCTGACTTTTCCTTTTCTTTATTTGCTATGTAAAGAATTATTTGAGTCTTCACTAATAGGGTGGATAGCCATAGCTTTAGTAGCCGTTTCACCTGTTGACGTGGTGTATGCACAAGAAGCACGAGCATACAGTTTATGGATAGTAACCATCTTAGCATCAAGCGTAGCACTGCTGCGAGCCATGCGCCTTCAAACAAAGGTTAGTTGGTTCATCTATGCAGCAACATTATTAATAGGGTTTTATACCCATATATTTTTTACCTTAGTTGCTTTTTCACAGGGAATTTATGTAATTGCAATCGAACGCTTCCGATTGAGTAAAATATCGATTTCTTATCTGATATCATCGCTTGTGGCGTTTATAACTTTTGTACCTTGGATTTGGATTATTATTACCAATCCTCAACCAGAATCAGTAGGTTGGGCGGGTGTGAAACAAACATTATTTGCATCAGCTACAAGATGGGCTGGTATATTTAGTCGGACGTTTCTTGATTTAGGTATTAGCCCTAGCGATCCAGGAAAACTTAAGATTGCCTTAATTCCGTTTATTTTAATTATTTTAGTTTTAATGCTCTACTCAATTTATGTTCTCTGTCGAAGAACATCTAAAAGAGTTTGGTTATTTGTCTTAACCTTAATTGGCTCAGTAGGTCTTCCCCTACTAATAGCGGATTTCGTCTTTCGAGATCGATATGCTACTAGTCGATATACACTTCCCTCCGTTTTAGGTATCCAGTTAGCTGTTGCTTATTTATTGACCACTAAGCTCACATCTATTTATACTAAAGCTTGGCAGAAAAAGTTCTGGTCACTTGTAACATTTATATTAATAATGAGCGGAGTTATATCTTGTACGATCAACTCTCAAGCCCAGATATGGTGGAACAAATACCCGGAAAGATACCAAGAATTTCCGAAAATTGCTAATATTCTTAGTCAAGCAGATAAACCACTGTTAATTAGTAATACTGAGAACATACTTCCACCAGTACAAATACTTGGGCACTTAGTCGATCCAAAGGTGCGATTTCAAATTGTAGAAAAAAATCAGTTGCCAGAGATTGCTAATGGCTTTAGTGACATATTTTTGTTATTGTACGATCCGTCTGACTTCTTAAAGGCTGGAGTTGAGAAGGTTTATAACTCAAAATTACAGCAGATAAACCGCTTTTTCTGGAAAGTAACAAAATCCACCTAATTTCGGTGCAGATATGGCGCTTTAAATAAGAACATAACCACAGTAAGCTTTGCTCACCAGTGCAATTCCAAAGTGCATGACCTCATACTAGCTAGTAATGGCTAAAAGCTGGAGAAAGCGATAGCGGACAATCGATCGCTCTCTTTATTTTAGGTATTTTAAAAGGGCATGTTATGTATTAATGCTAATATAGGAATCATATTTGATTATTGAAAAAATATAGGAATCCGGTTTGATTTATGAAAATATACGTAGGATGTGTTAGCACGGAGAGTACGGCATCAAACCCGTGATAATAGTGCGTTACGAACTCCGTTCTAACACAACACCAGTCGCCTAGGTTGGGAAACCCGCCTACAGCGCTGGATTCACCGCAACGCACTGGCTCCCCTACAATACCTAATTTCGTTCAAAAATCAAATAGTAATCCTATATAAGTATCTGTAGGGTGTGTTAGACGGAACGTCGTAACGCACCATAAGCTTGGGATGGTGCGTTAGCGTAGCGTAACGCACCCTACATGGATTTCAAAAATCAAATACTAGTCCTATATCATGTAGCTTTATTGATTTGCCTCAAAATTGCCGTACACAGTGTACTGTCAGTGTCTAAAAAACCATTGATTGCCGTAAAGTGGTTTTCATTAGGCTGTGGTAAGTATTCACCAGGTAATTCTTTTTCTTTCCATGCAGCCAAAAAATCTAGCGATTGACGTTGAAATTCTGAAGTTTCTTCGCCACCAAAAGTTACAAGTAGAAAGCCAGATTTTTCAGGAAGATGACGGATAGGACTATTGCGAAGAACTTCAGCCCAGGTGAGTTGTATTTTGGGTTGTAGCCAGGTGTAAGGAAATGGCATCAAATCAAACAAACCGCTAATAGCACAACCACCTTTAATGATGTCATCTGGTAGTCCATAGTCGTTTTTCCAGTCTGTAGACATGAGCATCGCAGTTAAGTGACCACCGGCTGAGTGACCAGCTACATGGATGCGATTGGGGTCTGCACCAAAGCTTTCAGCATGATGATAAATCCAGGAGATCGCTGAACGATTTTGACGGACAATCTCATCAATGGTTACTTTTGGACACAAGGCATAGTTAACCACTACCACTGTAACATTGGCAGCTACAAGACCTTGGGCGACAAAGCTAAAATCTTTGCTGCTGGACATTATCCAATAGCCACCGTGGATAAATACCAAAATTGGTGCTTGTGGCTGCGCTGCGGGAAAAATATCTAGATGTTCGACTAGGGTAGAGCCAAAAGCAACATCTAGATGACAACGTAGTTTTTCACGCACTCCAGCACTGTTTGTGGCATAAAAATTTATGTATCCAGGTATATCAAGACCTAGTTCGCTGGGATTGTACTGGTAATCTAGGTCGGCTTGAGTTTGAAAATTGCGGTACAGCATTGAGTTTTATGGTTTAGCTTAAGTAATTTTAAAGGTAAAACTTTCAGTACAATCTCGGTCTAAATATTTTATTGAAGAAGAATTCAGAAGCCAGAATGGGCGTTTAGCCATTCTGACTCCTGACTCCTGAATTCTGTTTGATAAATTTACTATTTCTAGATTCTATTACGCAAGCTGAAAATTTATTCTTGAATAAATTTTTACTATTTCCTTACCTTCGTAAAGTTAAGATCGAATTACTGGACTAATTAATTTACTCTTTGTGGCAATTGCGCCAGGTAACAGCAGTATTTGTAGAGAAGCTATGGTAAGGCTTATTCCAGTCCCGTAGATGCTCTTAGCGGCTTGTCGCTAGTGATGTACTCCGAAGTCTTCGACAAGCCTGTGGTCTTGATGGAGCGGATAAACTGCTGCCTACTGTTGTTGCTAACACCATGCCACCAGGATACGATGCTGATGTGCGCGTGATTTAACACCTGCAAGCCCAGGCGTGATTCCGCCCACGCGCAACTGCAAGCATCCCCGTGACTACGACTTGGACTTGTACAAAGCTCGTCATTTAATTAAAAACTTTATTATGCAAACTTCTGGAACTCTTGCTGGTTTAGATATCCTGGTAGTTGAGGATGATAATGATACTCGCTTTTTCATCACTACTGTGTTGGAAATGGATGGAGCAAAAGTTATACCAGTAATATCGGCAGATGCGGCCCGCAAAGTATTATCTGAATTGCAGCCAGATGTGTTAATTTCTGATATTGGGTTGCCTGGTGAGGATGGCTACACTTTCATTCGCAAAATCCGTGCGCTTCAACCAAAGAATGGTGGACGAGTCCCCGCTATTGCTTTAACAGCTTATGCTGATAGTGAGGATCGGATTCGTGCCTTGGAAGGTGGTTTTGACACTCATGTATCTAAACCGATCGATCCAGAAGAACTAGTTCAGATAGTGGCTAGCTTGGTTGCTTCTTGTAATTGGTAATTATTGTAATATCTTGCTTTTTACACACTTAAATGTGGTGAGATTTATTAACAGTAAGAAACTATTTATAAAGTAATCAAAATTTAGGGTGTGTTACGGCTTTAGCCTAACGCACCGCCATGTGACACAGTGTGTAAGGCATTTTGAGGACATTTTCTGCGAGCGCTCGTCTAGAAATAAGTAGGTAAACATAATTAATTACACAATGTCATTGCGAATTCATCGGTCGCGTTAGCGTCTCGTAGAGAAGCGAAGTGAAGCAATCGCAAGGGCTGGGATTGCTTCACTTCGCTCGCAATGACTGTAATTAATTTTGCGTAGTTACTTATGTACTTAATACACCCGACGCTAATTTTATTTTTACTTTATAAATCAATCCGCTTGGGTTAAGGCTAAAACTCTTTGTCAAAGTCAATTGTAACTTTTGAATTGGTATTTTTTGAGTAACTCTTTAACTTGAGCAGACACCAAAGGATGTGGATCTTTTTGTAACTGGGGTAAGATTTGCAGGAGAACACGATATGAAACCATATTTAGATATGCGATCGCAGCTTCTCTAACAAAGCCTGTTGGATGACGCAAACTGACTAAAATCTCAGAGCTTGTCAGTCTGGTGCGAGTCACTTGAGCAAAATGAAAGCAGCAAGCTAGGCACCAGTCAGAAAGGAAGTTACCCAGCATCAGCAATCTGTGGAGGCGATCGCTAACTACCATATTTTCATATTCTACGATCTTGGCTTCTACAAGATGTTGCAATTTTTCTGCCTGTGGTCGGTTATCTAAAATATTCAGCAACAGAGACTTTGAAGACAAAGTTACGGTATGCTCTAGGATTTCTAACCCCCGCGCTAAGTTTACCACTGAGAGCGATCGCAGATTAAATGCTGCTGCCTGCATCTTTTCTGGCGAGTAAAGCAGTTTCAATAATAGTAGCAGCCGCTCTTTGACATCCAATTCCAATTCTAAAAGGGCGCGTTGCAGTAACTCTGAGACAATCACAATCCTCTCACTTGATTGATGATTTTCTTTTTCGTCTAATATTTTCAAGTCTATATATGCGGCGTAAATTTCGCCTAAAAACTTTAATTCCTGCTCGATTAAATTTTCTACCCGACTTTCATAAAATCGATCGACTAAACCTCTAATTCCTGGTTGTTTATGTATTTTTAGTAAACTGCGAAGTATATGATCCCTCGTAGTTCCCCAGGATGTCTCCAAGTTTTCCCATAAAGTCTCCAATGCCTGTTGAGTACCAATTTGAGCAATGGTACGCCAAGCGTACATCCGCACTACTTCTGGTTTGTAAATATTGGTAGCTAACCGCAACAGCATTTCTATAGCTTCATTCTCTAGTCGTACTAGGGCTGACATTGCTGTAGTGCGGGTTGATTTGTAATAAAGTGCTGCTATCAGTGCTGAATAGTACTCTTCTAAATGGGTTGCTGCAATCATTTCCAATACGGCACAGCGTACCCGTAACGACTCATCTTGTAACAAATTCGGGATGTGAATCCGCAACGCCTGCAAATAAACTGCTTCTCTGAGCGCTCTAACTCCATTCACCCGTTCTCGTTCTTGCTTATGAGTCAACATTCGGCGCATGGTTTTAGTAGCTGCTACCTTTTGCATCGGCGTTCCCTGGCGTAAGACTAAAGCGGCGGCGGTGGCGCGGATGAGTGAGTTTTGCCGGGGGTTCAGGTATTCTTCTAGGATGGTTAAATTGGGATTTGGTTCAGCCAGCCAAACGTAGCGTAGCGCCAAGGCAAAAACTTCGGGGTTAGTTTCTTGGGGTTGTTCTAACAAAGGACGGATGGCGGATAGATAAGCGGGATTTGCACCTGCCATCAGCATGACTTCCAAACTTTGGCGCTGTAAATCTGGGGTTAACTTGACTAACAGAGGTGCTAAAACTTCCGCAGAGCCTTGGGTGTCAATTTGGGCTAAAAGTTCAATACAAGAGCGTTTATCAGCCTCACTGCCTTTTTCTCCTAAAGCTTTGACTACGCCTTGTTTGAAGAATCGTAAGCCGACATTGGTTGCACTCAAGTGACCCCGGGCCACACTTAAAACTAGCAGTTCAACGTAGCGCGATCGCAATTCCCAAACTACTTTTAAACAGGTGCCAGCTATCAACATTGTTTCTGCTACTAACACCAACTTTTGTAGTGGTACGGGTACAAACCGCCCAGAAAACAATAGAGTTGCAAAAATTAGCGCTCCTGTCAAACCTGTAGCGATCGCTTCGGCGGTTCCACCAGATAAAGTCTGCATCCGGCTGCGAATTGCCTCTGGAATCGGTTGGTAGAGGATGGGGCCGCTACTCATGACAAAGGTGTAGCGCAGAAGTTCATCGCAAAATTTGACAATTATCAAACCCCAGAAAAAGCTTTGCGATTGGATGGCTGGAATTAAATTCAACAATACCAACACTCCTGGTAGTGCAAAGCCGACGGTGATTGGTAAAAGGGTCGCTGTGAAAAATACTCCCATCCGTTCGATGAGTCGGCTAGAAATAAACCATTGCAACAACAATTCACACAGTCCCAACATTCCACCAAAAAGACCCAAAAAACTGGCGAGTTCTCGATCGCCCAAATTAGATTGGAGTTCGCGCAGATATTGAAAATCTATTAACAACCCAATCACTTGCAATAGACCGACAAAGGCAAACAATTGCCAAACATAGCGCTTTAGGGGACTTTTAATGAAACGCTCTCGTGAAACTTGTTCTTCAGGAATTAGTTTTTGTGGGGTTTCAGGAAAAGCCGCTCGATAGCGATTAGTTAAATAGAGTAAAATCCCCGATCCTAAGAAAATCACTAGACAGGCGATAAAGATGATCTTATTTAGTGAGGTGTATTGCACTAGCCAAGGCAAACTAAAACCACTAATCACATCTGCGACCAAAAGACCACTACTCACCAGTGGGTAAGTGCGCTTAATCTCCCGAATATTAAATATTTGGTTAGCAACGATGGAGGTGTTGAGGTCATTAACTACATAAAGGGCATCTACCCACAACCGCAGCAGAAAGGCCGAAATAACTGCCAGGTAGGAAACATGCGCTCCCCAACGTAATACAACTAATAAAAGTAATGGCATCAACATACAAGGTGCGATCGCCACAATCACTCGGCGTAAGGGAAAAATCCTTTGCAGCCAAGAGTATAAAAAAACCAGTCCTGCACTCATTGCGGCACTGGCAATATACATCCACGGCAAGAGATGAGTCCCATATTCATCTAAAAACAGCGCCACCGTACTGTCTTCTGCCCACCGCAATCCTACACACACGGTTGTGTAAAAAATAAACATTATCTGAGTTCGTTCGCTCTCCTCTGGTCGGAGATTCACCCACTGTAGTAGTCGTGGTAAAGCAACTTTATTTACAGCCAACCAGTGATTTTTCAGTTCCATGCAGTTTTATTTTCTGGTAGTATCACCGCGTAATGGGGGGCAAGGGAAGAAATGAAATATACTTCCTTGTCCTCCTTGTCCTCCTTGTCCTCCTTGTCCCCTTGTCTCCCGCGTCCCCTGGAAATAGCAAAAGTCCTGAGTAACTGAGTATTATGTTTCCCACTCAGCCTTCAGGACTATCGATTTTAGATAAATTTAAATGACCTTAAAGTTTTGAGCGTATCTTGCATCCCAACGAAAAAACCCCTGACTTATAGCCGGGGGTTTTTCAAACTTGGTCTATTCAACAGTTAGAGGATTATTTTTTGGGCGAGATGAGCATCATCATGTTTCGCCCTTCTTTTTTAGGCGCTTGTTGAAGCTCGCCATAAGGCTCCAAATCCATTGCCATTCGCTTGAGCAATTCTTCTGCTAGGTCGCTGTGTTGAATTTCTCGACCCCGGAACATCACAGTCGCTTTGACTTTATCGCCATCTTTCAAAAAGCGCTCTGCTTGCTTAACACGTACGTTGTAGTCGTGTTCTTCTATTTTGTAGCGCATCTTAACTTCTTTGACATCAGCCGTGTGCTGCTTTTTCCGGGCTTCCCGCGCCTTTTTCTCCTGCTCAAACTTATATTTCCCGTAGTCCATAATCCGACAAACTGGCGGGTCAGCTTTGTCACTTATAAGCACCAAATCTAACTCTTTTTCTTCTGCTAGTTGTAGTGCTTCTTGTGGGGGCATAATTCCCAGTTGGGCACCATCAGTATCAATTACCCGAATTTTCGGGAAGCGAATTCGTTCGTTAATTTGGGGCAGATCGCGAGTTCTTTTCTTCTCAATCACAGGCATTATGATTTGTGGGAGCTCTTAATGAAGGATTTGGTGTAGTCTTGATTAGTATGCCTCAGAGGCAAAATACGGAAATAACTCAGGACTGAAAACGTAGTCTACAGTTCTAGAGTAACTAATCCATAAAATAGTTGCCTCGTTGTATTTGTCATTCTACTAACTCTGAGAGAATTTCTCTGCAATAGTTAATCTAAATTACACAACCTAGACTCATGTTAAATATTATTACAATTTTTGAGCAATACTTTTGGCGATCGCATTGAGCAATATCATCTCTCAAAATGGATGACTAGTTTCAACTCATCCTCTGGTGCGAACATGCACGTCAGCCACTTCCAGCCTTAAATCCCAACGATAAGAAAAAGGGAGTCTATGAATTAGACTTACCGCGTGAGTGGTTCACCAAGGCAATCCCTAATCTCAGAATTTTGACCGGAACCCTGAGTCTAGTCTTATCTGTAGCAGGTTCCACAACTAAATTTATACTGGATGAAAGGGAGCATCCCAAATGTGCAAGTTTAATTTACATACGGAATTTTGACTTACCCCGGAGGATAAAAAACGAATCGCATACCCCTGCGGGGAAGCAAGCTACGCGCAGCGTCTCGTTAGAGAAGGACACATGACGCGGAGCGGCTTCCCGCAGAGTAGGACAGAAAGGGAAGACGATTTAAAAGGGTTTTTGCATCAGTTCCGTATATGTTTGCTAAATTGGAATGCTCCCGGTACGACCTACAAAGCCAATACAGGAAACAGAATCATGTTAAAAGTTTTTGCTGATAGAGGTGGTACATTCACAGATATTGTTGCCGTTACTAATAATCAGGTAATTATAGACAGACTCTCAAGACATCCTGAACGTTTTTTAATTGTTTCTCTGCCTAATCAGCAATGGATTATAGTTTATAAACTGCTTTCAGAAAATCCAGAACAATATCAAGATGCAGCTATTCAAGGTATACGAGATATTATAGGTATTTCTGGTAACGAACCCATTCCTACTGAAGCAATAGAAGTTATAAAAATGGGGACAACAGTAGCAACAAATGCACTGTTAGAACGGAAAGGAGATAGAGTTGTTCTTATCATCACCAAAGGGTTTAAAGATGCGCTACGAATTGGCTACCAAAACCGTCCTAACATCTTTGCCCGTCAGATAATTTTACCAACTATGCTTTATGAACAGGTAATTGAGATTAACGAACGTTATGATGCTCATGGTAATGAATTAATTCCTGTAGATATTCAAAAAGCAAAAAAGGAATTGCAAGCATTTTACAACATAGGAATTCGGAGTTGTGCTATTGTTTTTATGCACAGCGATCGCTATCCAAATCACGAACAACAACTATCCCAAATCGCCCAAAAAATCGGCTTTACACAAATATCTGTATCTCATCAAGTTAGTCCTTTAATGAAGTTAGTTAGCCGAGGAGATACAACAGTAGTTGATGCTTATTTAACTCCGATTCTCCGTCGCTATGTCAACCAGATAGCAAGTCAGTTACCTGGAGTAAAATTAATGTTTATGAAATCTGACGGGGGTTTAGTCGCAGCCCAACAATTTCAAGGCAAAGATAGTATTTTAAGTGGCCCGGCTGGCGGTATTGTCGGCGCAGTTCAGACTAGTAAAAGAGCAGGTTTTGAATCAGTTATTACCTTTGATATGGGAGGAACAAGTACAGATGTCGCCCACTTTAAAGGAGAATACGAACGACAACTAGATTCGGAAATTGCTGGGGCGCGGATGCGAGTTCCCGTATTAGCAATTAATACCATTGCTGCTGGAGGCGGTTCAATTCTCTTTTTTGATGGTTCTAGTTATCGTGTCGGCCCTCAATCTGCTGGTTCTAATCCTGGGCCTGCTTGTTATCGACGTGGCGGCCCATTAGCAGTTACTGATGCCAATGTAATGTTAGGCAAAATTCACCCACAATATTTTCCCTCAGTTTTTGGAATTGATGGCAATTTACCTTTAGATAAAGATACTGTCATTCAGCAATTTACCCAATTAGCCCAAGATATTCAAGGCGCGACATTAAATCATTGTACTCCCGAACAGGTAGCGGCTGGATTTATTGCGATCGCAGTAGAAAACATGGCGAACGCAATTAAAAAAATCAGTCTGCAACGAGGTTATGATGTTAGCAAATATGTGCTTTGTTGTTTTGGCGGCGCAGGCGGACAAGTTGCTTGTTTAATTGCCGATACCTTGGGAATTAAAAAGATATTTCTTCACCCTTATGCTGGTGTTCTCTCTGCTTATGGAATGGGATTAGCTGATGTCAGGGCGATTAGAGAAGGAGGAGTAGAACAGCCTTTAACTCAAGCATTAATTCCTAAATTACAGCATTTAATGGAATATTTAGAAACTCAAGCTAGAAATGAAATAAATGAATTACCTATTCAAATAGAAATAGTCCGAAAAGTTAACTTGAAATATGAAGGAACTAACTCTACTTTAAGCGTTAATTTTGCCCATGATTGGGTATTAATGCAACAAGAGTTTGAGGTTAAACATCAATCACGTTATGGTTTTATTCAATTAGAAAAAGCTTTAATTGTGGAATCAGCCTCAGTCGAAGTAATTCAGAAAATGGATACTCCTGAAGAACCTTTAATTATTCGGACTCGCCCTTTAGATGAAGCTCCTATATCTGTTGAAACAGTAAGGATGTATAGTACTGATAAATGGCATGATACCCCTGTTTATCGACGAGAATATTTACAACCAGAAGATAGCATTAATGGGCCTGCGATCGTTGTCGAAAAAATTAGCACAATCGTAGTTAAACCTAACTGGCAAGCGAGATTAACTGAACGCAATCATTTAATTTTACAACTTATAAACAAATAGAAATAAACATGTACACAACATCTCAACCCGATCCTGTCCGTTTAGAAATATTCAAAAATCTCTATCAGTTTATCGCCGAACAAATGGGTATTGTGTTACAAAACACAGCCACATCTGTGAATGTTAAAGAAAGGCTAGATTTCTCCTGTGCTATTTTTGATTCATCGGGATTGTTAGTAGCAAATGCCCCCCATATTCCCGTACATTTAGGTTCGATGAGTGAAAGTGTTCGCAGTTTAATTAACAATAAAGGCGACACCCTAAAACCAGGAAATGTCTATCTATCTAATAACCCCTATAACGGCGGAACCCACCTTCCTGATGTCACTGCAATTACTCCTGTTTTTCTAGAGAATTGTGAAAATACTTTATTCCCCACTCCCCTATTTTTTGTTGCTTCTCGCGGACACCAAGCAGATATCGGTGGAATTACCCCCGGTTCAATGCCTCCCCACAGTACCACAGTAGAAGAAGAAGGAATTTTTTTTGATAATTTTCTCTTGGTTGAAGAAGGAAATTTCCGAGAAATCGCAGTAAGACAGCACCTATCAAATCATACTTATCCTGCGCGTAACCCTGACCAAAATCTTGCTGATTTTAAGGCACAAATTGCCGCAAATGAACGGGGAGGACAAGAACTTTATAAAATGGTTTCGCAATATGGTATTGAGACTGTTCAAGCATATATGAACTTTGTACAAGCTAATGCTGAGGAGTCTGTCAGAAAAGCTATTAACCTTCTCAATGATGGCTCATTTATTTATGAAATGGATAATGGAGCAATAATTCAAGTAAAAGTTACAATTCATCAAGAAAGCCGCAGTGCAACCATTGATTTTACTGGAACTTTTCAACAACTAAATAGTAATTTTAATGCTCCTAAAGCTGTAACTCAAGCAGCAGTCTTATATGTCTTTCGGACTTTGGTTGATGATAATATTCCTCTCAATGCCGGGTGTCTTAACCCATTAGAAATTATTATCCCAGTTGGCTGTATGCTGAATCCAACTTATCCAGCAGCAGTGGTAGCTGGTAATGTCGAAACTTCTCAAACCATTGTTGATGCTTTATATGGCGCTTTGGGTGTCATGGCTGCTTCTCAAGGGACGATGAATAATTTTACTTTTGGGAATGAGCAATATCAATATTATGAAACTATCTGCGGCGGTTCTGGAGCAGGAATTGATTTTGATGGAACTGATGGCGTTCATTCTCACATGACTAACTCCCGGTTGACCGATCCTGAAGTTTTAGAAACTCGTTATCCTGTACTTTTAGAAAGCTTTAGTCTTCGTCCCGATAGCGGTGGTAAAGGAAAATATTCTGGTGGTAATGGAGTTGTTCGCCGCATCCGTTTTTTAGAACAGATGACAGCTAATATTCTCTCTGGACATCGGGTTATCCCTCCCTTTGGATTAAATGGTGGGGAAGCCGGAATTGTTGGACGCAATTGGATACAACGTCAGAATGGAATTGAAGAGAATTTAGATAGCACAGCAACAGTAGAGATGAAGACAGGGGATATTTTTGTGATAGAAACTCCTGGAGGAGGCGGATTTGGTAAAGTTTCCTAGTACTTTTTTAACAGGACTTACGCAAAGTCATGAAAAAACGAACCGCATACCCCTGCGGGGAAGCAAGCTACGCGCAGCGTCTCGTAAGAGTTGGACGCATAGACGCGGAGCGGCTTCCCGCAGGGGTAGGACACAAAGAAATAAGAGTTTCAGAGAGTTTTTGCGTAAGTCCTATTTAAGTTAGTTGTGAGAGTTGATAGTAAGGACTTTAGTCCTAATTGTTTTAAGCACTAAAGTGCTTACTACGAACTTACTTATCTATCAATTTAAACTTGATGCACTACTATTACCAGTAATTTGTGCTGATTTTAAAAGCTGTCAATATATGTGAATTGTCTCCGATTGTCCTGAAGTGCCTATTTGTCATATTGATTAGCAAATTATTTTATCTGTAATAACACTTGTCAATCCAAATTCGTATTTCTTCTTCAGAACCAAAACAGGCAGAGCGCCCTGTAATTGGATCGTAGGCGTGCCAACAAGAAATGTTACCATGCCAGTCTGACTCCTGCCACACTTGGAGGTCAGAGCCACTTGCTATCCAAATAACAAAATGTTGCCAATATTTTCGTAAATTTAACAAAAAATTAAATTTATTCATAGTGAAAATACCCGATCGACAGTGAACTATTACTTTTACTTTCACGTAATAATTGGCAACTGAGAAGGTACAGTTTTGGTAGATTTGATCTAGTACAGTTAAGCTGCATTTCAACTGGTATAGTCAAAAAAGTCTCAACTGTACTAGGTAAAGTTGGTAGAAATAGTTTATATTGCCAGTATTGATGATTATTTAGTCATTGACGAGTGCGCCAAAATGAACATTTTATTAGAACGGCAGTCACACAAACCGATTTATTTACAGATCCGCGATCGCATCAGTCATCTGATTAAATCTGGCGCACTCAAAAATGGCGATCGCCTCCCTTCAATCCGCTCTCTGGCAGAGAGTTTACAAGTTAACAAACTCACGATTATTGAAGCATATAACGTTTTAGAAGCAGATGGGATTGTTTCTGCTCGTCAAGGTTCAGGATATTTTGTCAGCAGCGTGTCTCTCAAGAGTGCCAACCTAGAATCTAAATTTGCTCCAGCCCAAAATGTCATAATTACAAAACCAGAAAAGTGTTCTTTTTATGATATGTACACTCCACTGGTGCAAGCACAAACACAGCCAGGAATGATTAATTTTGGCTACGGCTATCCTCGTCCACCAAAAGATATTAACCTGATTGCCAGACGAGCGCTAAGACAAGATGATGCTGATATTTTCTTTCCCCATGAAATGCCTCAAGGACAACTAACTCTGTGCAGACAAATTGCTCAAATGTTAGTACATCAAGGATTAGAGGTTTTTCCAGAAGATTTAATTATTACTAATGGCTCTCAGCAAGGGTTGTCATTAGCTATGAGTTATTATGTCCAACCTGGTGATTGGGTGATTGTGGAAGCTCCCACCTATTATGGTGCAATTTCTATTTTAGAAAACTTAGGAGCCAAGATTATTGGTATTCCCATGACTGCGGAGGGGATGAATTTAGATTTATTAGAGCAATATCTCCACAGCCACCGCCCGAAATTAATTTATACGATTAGTACTTTTCACAATCCGACTGGATTGACGACAACACAAAATCATCGTCAACAATTACTAGCATTAGCTGAAAAATATGAGTGTCCCATTTTGGAAGATAATGCTTATGAAGGAATAAATTTTGATGCAGTGCCAGCACCAATTAAAGCTTTAGATAAAAATAATTTGGTAACTTATTTAAGTACTTTTTCTAAAACTTTAATGCCTGGTTTACGAGTTGGCTATATGGTAGTTACAGGTAAGCATTATCAAGCAATTATTGAGCGGAAGTTACTCCACGACTTGCACACATCCAGTATTTCGCAAACAATAGTTAGCGAATATCTCGCTTCAGGACATTACCGCCGTCACCTCAGCCGACTTCGCACAGATAATCTGCAAAGTCGTAATACTATGTTGCAAGCTTTGGAGCGTTATTTTCCTGAAGAAATCCGGTGGACAGTTCCCACGGGTGGATTGTTTCTCTGGGTACAGTTACCAGATGATATTCCGATTGGGACAATTCGTAAGGAAGCTTTTGCACAAAATGTATATTTGGCGTGTGGTTCGGCATTTTTTCCCGATAAGCAGGGTTATCCAGCGATGCGTCTAACTTTCTGTCTCCCGCCAGAGGAAATTGAGCAAGGTATTTCGATTGTGGGTAAGTTGCTGAAAAAGTATATTTATAGAGGATGCGTAGATACAGAGCGGCTTGTTGCCAAACATCGCATATCTCATTACCAACCACTTGTTCACAGTTCGTAGATTAATACAGATTTCCTAATCTACTTCACGCTGAACGAGCTTTTTTCTGCATACATCGACATGAGAAGATGAAACTTGAATATTAATGCGATCGCAAACGGTTCGGATAAGATCCCCGCGCCTTTGGCAACTACCTTTTTAAGCAAGGCTGTTTCATTCTACAAAAGCAAGAATTTAGTTCTGTTTCAATAAATCTGCAATTAGATTAAATACGAAGAAGATACTATTAGCTATAGTGATTCAGATATTTGGAGTACTCCTGCAAAATTTTTGCTCAAAAAAGGGTGCTTACTGAGTGTCTTGGCACAAAAATGCAATAGCTCTGGCACAGGAACTCCAACATTTTAGTTTATAATCCAATCCGAATTATTGCATTTTGAATTTAACCAAGCAAAGTATGCCAGTTAATCTAATTTTTTCAAGGTGCTATTAACAACAGGACATCAAAATTATGCAGCAAGGCGGTATGAATGAAGAGGGAAAACAATACTTAGACTATGAAGACAATAATCCAGCACTGTCTAAAATCATAGAACGGAACATTCGTACTATCATCCGTCTTCGGCTTCAGGCTGCTAACAAAAGAAACTTGCAAGATCGAATTGCGGATGTGATTACCTCCTTTTCAGGACATATAGTTTTTGTTTATGTACATATAGTCTGGTTTGGAGCTTGGATTATTTTAAATACGGGAAGAATTGGCGTGCATCCGTTCGATCCATTTCCCTACGGACTATTGACAATGGTGGTATCGCTGGAAGCAATTTTTCTGTCAACATTTGTGTTAATTAGTCAAAACCGCCTCAGTGAAGAAAGTGAGTATCGCGCCAACTTAAATTTACAAATTGCATTATTGACAGAGCATGAAGTCACACGAGTATTGCAAATGCTTGATGCTATTCAAGACAAAATGGGGATTAATAATGATGAAGACAGTGAGCTTGCTGACTTAGAAATGGAAACGAAGCCCGAAGATGTATTAACTGAAATTGAGCGACTTCAGCAGCTAGCACTTAAGAGAAAAAAGCCGAACAAACGTAACCACAGATAATATCGTATTCGGTTAAAGACTTGTAATTTCACCCTGTGCTGGATTCTACTTCACTTTATCGCCTTTTTTTAATTCTTCAGCCACGAGTTTTTCTCTGGGCTATTTTATACCTGCTTATTATCTTAGGTGTCTAGAAAAATTAATCAGCCGAACGATAGAAAAATGGTTATGGGGAGCTAACTTTTTTGGTAAAGCGATCGCTTACTAAGTTTCTGTCGGTTCAGCTAATTTCACTCTTACTTCACCAATCTGTCAGCCCAGCAACTAAAACCGGGAGCAGTGGGGTTTTTTGGTGGCTGAGGAGAAGGTATGACGTGCTGAATAACGGAAATACTAAAAAGCTGTATTTATCATTTTGTTTATTTTTTGTCAACTAACTAATAGGAGATTTACAATCTGGCTAATTGGAATAGAATTTACCTTGAAATCAGTAATTTACTCTGGACAGAGAGTAAAATAAGTAACTCCTTGACGGCTACTTAACTCTACCTCTTCTGATTTTCTGTGCCACCAGATGTACGGAATTTTTTCAATAATCACATACTAGCCCTATGTAAAAAAGATGAATACCATACAAGAATATCTCTATCGAAAACAGGAAAGATTAATTCAAAGCGATCTGTTTCAAAATTTAAAAACCTGTGAATATGATTTAGAAGATTTTGCCAGGCTTGCACACAATATTAGTTTTTGGGTAATGTCTTTTCAAGATTTATTAAGAATAAATTTATTACAAATTTCTGACAAGAAATATTATACATTGATTCAACAACACCTTCTGGAAGATATGGGACACGAAAAGTGGTTTTTAGATGACCTCCAAGAAATGAATGTTGAACAACCCAACTTACAAGTTCTATACAGCAAACCTTATACTGCTGTGCGTGATGCCACATTTTTTCTGATGTCAGAGGTATTTCGCACTACTTCTGATTACGAAAGAATTATTCTAATCCTGACTTTAGAATCTGCTGGTCATATTTTCTTTGAATGTATTGCAGATTTTTTAGAAAAAAATAACTGGAAACCAAATCTTAAATATTTCTCCAAACACCATCTTAGTGCTGAGAAAAACCATGATATTTTTGAGAACGAAATACAACTATATTTGAATACTATACAACTCAATTATCAACAAGAGATTCACCTCTTTAAAATGATAGACCGTATATATGAAGCTTTCAGTCTCATGTTTGACGGACTATCTATCGCGTTATCTTCTTCAAAAAAAGTTGAATTTGCTCTTTAATTTATATGGATCAGAATTTTCGTGAATTGGTCTAATCTCATGCCCGTCAAATTACTATATGATATGTCATTGCGAGTGCAACCTTCGCAATGACAATTGTTTAACCGGACATGATTATAAGCTTGACTTTATCCGATTCCACAACGACAGTATAATGCATAAATGTTAACTGCCGCTTCTGGATGTTGATAAATTTAACTTATGATGAGGTGTTAAGTTTTACCGCCGACTGCGAAAACCCTGCTTTCCATTAATTTGGTCAAAAAGGATATCGTATTTATCAAAAAAGGCAATTCCAGTATTTACAAATATAGGCAGTTCTGACTGTGGCGAGATATTCAGATTCCAGCGATTAAATCCATCACGGGTTCCTGGTTTCAAACTGTAATCAAAAATGCCATTAATTCCTACTTTCACAGCATTTGCTGAACCTAATACTCCTGGTTTAAGTTTTCCTGCTGTAGAAGCTGACTTGAATTCAGTCAAACCATTAATAGTGCCGGTATCAGCGATCGCTGTGGCATTACAAGTATTTTTAGCAGAACTCCCAGCAATAGTTAAACAAACTTTGCCTAGCCGAGAGTCCCACCTATTACCGGGTACACCATTAATTTCAGGTTGTTGACTCCAAGAAGCCATTTTGAAACCTGCTTGATTTTCAGCAGTTAAACCGAGAATTAGGCTGCCATTGTTATTACTACCACCATTTCCAATCACGATAAATCCGTTACTCAAATTGCCTGGTAATTTTCTTAACGGGTTATAGGGAAGTGATTTTTCAAAATAGTTGACACCAACAATACCAGAAAATGGCACACCGTTATTTGCGGAACATTTTGGTTTTTGAGCAGTACATTGGCGACTAGTAACAATCTGTACGGGAACAGGTTCGGCGGCGGGAAGCAAACCAAATCGGACATTAGTATAAACTAATTCTCCTTCTAGGATAGTACCATCACTTAATACCTCCTTGATATTTTGACCTGTACTTTGGATCGGAGCATTACCCAAAAACTCTTTGGGAACTCGCAGCCCTGCTGACCCAGTATCTAATAAGATCCGTTTTGGTTGACCACCTGCGATCGCTACTTCCAAAAAATAGCCGCGAACACGTTGACCAAGAGAAGGTTTTGGATACAAAGGTAAGCTGATGGTGTTAAAAGTTGGCTTGCGGGGTGTATTTTGAGAGATATCGCGCGACGCTAAATTGGGAAAAAGAGCCGCAAATGCTGACTGGCGTTGCGCTGCTGGTTCAGGCGCGATATCCCAAAGGCTTTCGTAGTAAAAAAAGCCGATACCTAAACCGCGTTGTTGCACTGCTTCTACCTGGGATTGGATTCGTGCTATAGAAACTGGGCGATTTCGTAACCCCGCCATAATACCGATACCAGTTGGAATGATTTGTTGAGTTTCTAAAATTTCTGGGCGGGTAATTTGAGCAATAAAACTTTCTAAATCATCACGGTATACCTGCATAACCAACTCATCAACAATACCCAACCTTACCCAGTTCAGCCAGTCTTGTAGTTGCAGCTTGTAAGCAAAATCATAGTAATTGGGAGAAACTGAGAAGATAGCATTCGGTTTTCGGGCTTTCACAGTTTGGTAGAGGTCTACCATGAATGCAGTAATTTTATCTGCCCGCCATTTTTTCCATGCTTGGGCTTGGGGATTGGGTGGAGGAGGATTGCCAGTTTCTTGAGTATATAGACTAATCGTGTATTTATCATAACCAAACTCTACGGGTAAACTCGTATGATCGTCAAATTGCACCCCATCAGCATCGTATTGAGTAATAACTTCCATAACGAGTTCCCTGATAAACTTTTGCACTTCGGGGTGGAAGGGATTCAACCACGCTACTTCACCCGCAGCACTAATTGAAGTTTGAGTTCCATCCCCCTTTTGTGTCAGCCAATCTGGATGTTGGGATGCAAGTTCCGAAGTCAGAGGAACCATGAAACCAAATTCAAACCAGGGTATCGCTAGTAGACCTTCTCTGCGGGCTTGGCTGATAATATCTGCAATCACATCTTGCCCATCTGTTCCCTTGAAGAAGAAGGGAATACCCATTTTTTGCATGATGGCACTGGGGTATTGTGTGTAACCATCATTCCAGACTACGGGATACACAGTATTAAAGTTTAACTGCCGTAGTTGGCTCATGGCTGCAAGCACCTGTGAGCGATTTCTGAAAACGCTAAAGTCGTTACCACTCAACCACACCCCCCGAATTTCCTGACGAGGTTGAGCGGGTAGTTGGGCAATGGCAGGGGCAAAGCTGTTGAGTAGCAATACTGCAACAAATGATATCAGACATAATAATGGCAGCAGACGCTTCCTTAAAAGCCACCAACTTCGATCGATCAAAGGCAATGAGTTGTTTGGAGTCCCATTAATTTCTCTGCTTTTTTCCCAAAACTGAGTTGTCATTACTTCTGCTTACTAAATAAGGTTAATTGGTTATATTTCATTCCATATAAATGTTAAATTGTTACACCAGAAAAACTGATGCAGTAATTTAGCTGCAAGATAGCTGACGCAGTTATAAGGTTAGTAGTGCCAAATAGCAATGTTTCAAATGTAAGCTGTAGTTAGGCTATCTGAGACAATGCTAGATATTGTGATGAAATTTATTACAAGGTCAACTAAGAAACTTTCGATTGCTGCCATAGAATGAGTTTCAATTCAGTGCAGTTACAAGCCCCATCGCTAATTTCTCCTTCATGGACAGCTAGCCAATCATAAATCTGTGTAGCTTTTGCTAATGCCACTTTTTCTGAACGATAAAGCTGAGGAGTAGGGCAGTAGGCTTGGCCATTGATGTGTATAGCTACAATCTGCCAATAATCGCTCTCTGGTACAACTTCTAAAAACCCGTTACTGTAAGACTCGATTATTCCTGTATTCATCTATACCATCAAACTTTCATAACGTTGGGCACAACAAAGCCGATACCAGCCAATTCTTGCGAGTCAAAGCTGGAATCACCAGGGAATGCAGTACAACCCTTACTAATAATTGTGGGTTTATAGTCAATGAAAATCTGAATTATTGGTCACGTTTTAGCTAGTTGTCTTAAAGAGCGTGTCGTTAGCCAAGCAATATTTTGGTAGTCATTGGTCATTAGTTTATCCCTTCCTACGCCCCGCTACGGCTAACAGCAGTGATGAGGGTCATTGGCAATACTTGTCGGGTTTTGGGGAAAAGGGGAAGGGGAAAGGGGAAAGAAAAAACCTTTAACCTTTACCCTTTAACCTTTTCCCCAAACCCAATTCCGAGTTAAAAATCCTTAACCGAGCAGTATTGGGGTCATTGGTACTAATGACTAAATCGGTGGGTGGCTATCCCAGACATCCCTCTTGTTGGGATGGGATTCCTGCCAATTTTTTTTGAGAAGAATCTGGAAAAGCTTCTGATATTTCATCAAACCTCGTTCATTTTATAGTCCATATTATGAGCAATTGTTCATCGCTTGACCTACCTAATACCCAAGACAAACCACTAGATAGATGAAGAGTGGGGGAACTGATGATAGGTTGAGATGAGTAAAAACTCCTATCAACCCCATTATGAAAAAGTAGCTATTATGATCGTTGTTCATCATCTCAACAACTCGCGATCGCAGCGTGTGCTATGGCTGCTTGAAGAATTAGGTATCGAATACGAAATTAAGTTCTACGAACGCGATGAAAAGACGATGCTAGCACCGCCATCGCTGCGCGAAGTCCATCCCCTCGGCAAGTCACCAGTAATTACAGATGGAGAAGAGACTGTTGCTGAATCGGGCGCTATCATCGAATACATAGTGGATCGCTACGGTAATAGTCGGCTAATTCCACCATCTGATACGCCAGAGCATCTGCGCTACACCTATTGGCTGCATTACGCCGAAGGATCTGCAATGCCACCTCTGGTAATGAACCTCATCTTCAACCGTTTTGAGACAGCAAACAGCAGCGTAAAAGACGCATTTATCGCGCCCCAAATCAAGCTTCACTTTGACTACATAGAAGGTGAACTTCATAAGAGTACCTGGTTTGTAGGCGAAGAATTCACTGCTGCCGATATTCAGATGAGTTTTCCTCTGGAAATAGTCGCTATGGAAGCTGAACTCATATCAAGCCGACCCAAGATTAAGCAATTTATCGAACGCATCCATGCACGACCTGCTTACGAACGCGCCCTTGAACGCGGAGGCAGATACGACTTCGCTAATAGCATTCAATAATTCTTGTACCCCGAAAATAGCGCTTTTCGATTGCACAGAAGCGATCGCTTCTGTGCTTCTGTTGAGGTAATGAGTGATTTTTAAGATAAAACTGGAATTAAGCTAATTAAACGCCTACGGCAAGTTATGACGCGCTCGTTGGCGTAGCGGATGCAAAGTACTCGCCCTCCTGAAAATCAAGCTTTCAGGCAGTGTTGCAGTGTCTCACAGAGAGGAAAAGTTGGGAAAGAGCGATCGCTGCTCTCATTCAAGCATTCGTGTTCCGCGTCTGGTAAAGAATGGAGCAATGGCGGAGGCGATCGCCATCAAGCCCTAGCCAGAAGAATTAAAGAACTAACGCACTGTGTATAACCATTTCAAGATTCCACCAGTGGGATACTAAGAAATCGCAGTCGAAATAGAATAACGACGGATATCTGGTGGCACAGCTATTAATCCTTCTAGCTTGGCTATTGATGCTTGCAGATGGGGTGACGCTAAATGATTATCCAATGCTGCCGCAGATTCCCACTCTTCTACAAAAGTAAAATCTGTTGGATCTGATTGATTTTGTAAAAGTTCATATTTTATCGCACCCGCTTCAAGTTTTGTTGGTTCAATCAGTCCCAATAATAAAGTTTTGAGTTGTTCTACTTTATCTGGTAAAGCTACAAAACGAGCTACAACATGAATTGTTTGGTTGGTCATTATATCATTAGTCATTATAGCGGTGTGCAGTTCAGTGAGATACAAAAACTTTGCTGAAATGATTTGACAGCAAGGACTTTGGTGTTCTCATCCAATCGATAACCGCTATAGCTATTAATCCATAGTCAATCCTCTCACACCATGCACTACGGCAAAGCTATATCCCTGGCTTCCTGTGGTCGAGGGATGTAGCCTTAGCTAAATATAAGCGCGGAATGCGGTTGGATGGATGATATTGTGTAAAGCAGAACCGACAACTCGCAACGCTCATCCAAGAATTACCGAAAATAATTGAGTGCTATTTAAACGTGAGGAGTTAATTTATCATGTCACATCTGCTAAAAAGCTTCCGAAAGCAATTCTTACGGAGTATCATCTTTGCAATACTCATAACTTTGATTAGTAGTTTAATATTTCCTGCTGCTACTTGGGCTGCCTCTTCTAGCTTGGGAGTTGATAATGGTCATCTTAGTTCTTGTCCGGCTTCAGATAACTGTGTTGTGAGTCAAAACGCAGATTCCAAACAGACTATCAACCCGATTACTTATCATCTAGACCGCAATGCAGCTAGAGAAATCTTACTAAAAGTTATTAGTGTTGTACCACGTACAGAAATTGTAGAACAGACTCCTAATTACATTCATGCTCTTTCTAAAAGCCGCATCTTCAAATTTGTTGATGACGTAGAGTTTTATTTACCTCCCAACGAGTCAGTAATTCATTTGCGCTCTGCATCTCGCGTGGGAGAGTCGGATCTTGGTGTCAACCGCAGGCGTATGGAACAAATTCGTTTGGCTCTCTTAGATTTAAATATTTGATTTTGCTAGCCGTCAGGAGTGCCAAGATTAGGGATGCGATCGCAACTAACTTAAATTTGGCTGAACTTACCAGAGGAAAGCTCATCAGACACTTGTTTGAGTTCTGGTTCAACTACTGTCAGATGTTGCTCCAAAATTGCCAAATTACGAATATTGGACTTATAGAAAGCATCAAATAAATCACCGAGAAAAGGCACAGTACCAACGACTGTTTCCAAACCAACATTAAAGATCATTTTGGCTAAGTCTTCACGTGGGATGCCAAAGCGGGTAGCTAAAAATATGATGTAAGCTGAAAATGCTGTACTGATTAAATCGCCAGCACCCGGAACTAAACCAAGAATTGGGTCTATTCCAATGCGAAAACCTGTTAGAGGGATACGTATCGATGTATCCATCAAGCGGCTAAGTTTGCGGATGCGATTTAGAGTAGCAAGGCGTTTGGCAGCGTCCATAATTTACGATATTTACACTACTCTCAAGTTCCACCATTTTTAGTTCTTTGTCTTGTACCGTTAGAAAGAAAAATGATGACGACTGCCCATAAAGCAGATATAGGATTACTATTTGATTTTGAACGAAATTAGGTATTGTAGGGGAGCCAGTGCGTTGCGGAGGTTCCCGACGCTCGCAAACTCGCTTGCCGCCGGCGCTATCCGTTGTAGCAACTGGCGTTGTGTTAGAACGGAGTTCGTAACGCACTGTTATCAAGGGTTTGATGCCGTACTCTCCGTGCTAACACATCCTACAGATATTTTCAGAAATCAAATCGGAAGGCTATATATATGGATCATACAGTTTATTGCGATCGCTCTATAACAATCCAATTTTATTTTTGAAAAATCCTAAATATATATCGTATAGCATTTCCCTACCTGGTGAGGTACGTTTTCAACCCTACTAACAAAAAGGGTGTACCTCAGTAGACCGGGAAATGCTATAAGGGTTCAAAAATTTCCCATTCTGCATCAGTGAGGTTACTGGAATACGCCATTAGCATTGGATTGTAGATGCTGAGGAGTACCTTAATTCAAAACCGCATAAGATGTCAAATGGGTTCTATATAGTTTTGTACAAGGCTCTACCCGTCTGCCAATGATTATGAATTTTGGTAGAGCCTTGCAACCACGCCTTTTAAACCCTTTTTGGGGCAAGTAATTGGTGCTGCCCGCCACTAGAAATTTGCTGGCAATAACTGTAAATATTTTTGTCAAACTACTTACTCAATATTCCAATTTTTCAGCCAGAGCTTCACACCAAAATTGAGAGAATCATCTATCAGGTTTGGTTTTGACTATTAATTTTTAGAAGTTGAGAAGTTCAATTCTTTTTGAATGCTTTCGGCATCATTATACAGATTTGTCACTTTAGGATCATTGCTGGGACAGCTAATATCTGGAGATTTTTGTCTTTGATACTTGATTTCAGTTGATGTCCCGAACGAAACAGATTTCGCACATGAGATACTTGGTAATTTTGACAGTGGTTGAGCTACTGAAATATCATTGAAAAATTTAGTGGCTGTGTTCACTTTAATTTCACCTGCACCTTTCCGGTTGCAAACAGTGTAAGTTGCCTTCCCTGACGGAAATACGCGAATTCTATAGCCGCAAGCATTGGTAGAACCGCTATTAATAATAACTCCTGGCTTTTGAGGAGTTGGAGTGTTTGCAAGTGTTTTTAGACAAAAAATACATAAAGGGGTAGCTAGCAACACTGAAGCCAAGCTAATTTTATAGAAGTTAAAAAATTTCATTGTTACCTCCCATTGATTTTTTAGTTATTTAGTCAAGTATTAACTGTTGAAAAATACTTGATTACAAAAAGCTATGTAATGGTACTCCTTTGGTTAATACTCGATTAAGAAAATTTAGGTTTATAAGCAGCATAGTTATTAGACATAAAATATGCTGAATATTTAAAACTATAATTTACTGTTCACTTTTTAGATATGTTATTATTGTGTCAATATTGTGTCAAAATAACAAAAGATTTTCATCTGGTATCCCGATTGAAGATATTCTCTGTCAATGAAGATAGCGACGCTTTTGGGGCGACCAATGGGGACATATTTGGTGATTTGAGCTTCAGCTAGTTGTTCGGTAGAGAGGTCAGTTATTTAGAAGTCGATCTTGAGTGGTAAATTCACTAATAAGTAGTATTTTTTGAGATAAATGCATTTTTGTGAGGTGAAACTGACAAGATACTCCTTGTAGTTTACATTTACGACTGAAAACTTAAAAAAACTCATTTACGGAGGTGATTGTTCGCTTATGCTAAGTAGAGCAATTACTTGCTTTTTACGTATTAAGAGGGTTGGGGTGAGGGGGCTAGCACTGCAATCGTTAAAGTATGCCGACAAATATAATATTCATAAATCAATCCCTGTGGTTAGGGATTGATTATGGCGATCGCTCATACGGAACTGCGATCGCTTCTCTACTAGATAAGCCCACCATTGCTTCTATAGTTCAAACTTAGGCTGCATAAGCTTTATGCAATTGTGGTATGAGTGATAGTGTCAATCTACTCTCGCGAGAAAAGTAGGATGATATCTCTGATACTGCGATCGCCTTTTTAGCTTCATCATTCCACCTCAGAACTCAGAACGCCAAGTTTTCTTCTCAACCTGTCGAGTTAAGAAGCTGATAAATCTAAACCTTGCCGAAAAGAGATTAGTATTTCATTCAATGCAGCCATGTCAATTAAAAACGCATCATGTCCGTGGGTTGACTTTAGCCACGCCAGTTGAGCATTAGGGATTAAATTTGCTAGTTCTTGTTGTTCTATTGGAGGATAAAGGATGTCAGAATCAATAGCAACAACTAGAGTCGGTTGCTGGATGCTTCGCAGAACAGATTCATAATCTGATAAATTAGGACTTGGGCGATCGCGTGCAACATCGTGGCGATCCATTGCGTGGGTGAGAGTGATGTAAGTGTTGGCATCAAATCGTTCTGTCAGCTTTTGACCCTGATGCTGTAAGTAACTCGCGATAGCAAACTCCTCAGATACATCATACTGCCGCCCAAAGCGGATTGTAAAACTATCCCAAGAACGGTAAGTAGACATCGCCATCATCCTCGCCACAGCTAGTCCTTGGTTTGGGGGTGCATCCAGCGTGTAGTTTCCTCCTTGCCAATTTGGATCGGCATAAATTGCCTGTCTTTGGGCTTCACTTAATCCAATACACCAAGCGGAATGTCTGCCAGAAACAGCAATGGGTGCAATACCTTTCACTTTTTCTGGATATAATAACGCCCACTCCAGTGCTTGCATCCCACCGAGTGAACCGCCAATTATAAACCGCAGAGATTGAACACCCAGATATTCTAGTAGTGCAGCTTGCAGGTGAACCATATCTCGGATTGTAATCTTAGGGAAGGATACTCCATAAGGCTTTCCCGTTGTTGGGTTGATAGTAGTTGGCCCAGTTGTACCGTAACAACTTCCCAATATGTTGCTGCACACAATAAAATCGCGTTCTGGATTGAAGGCTTTCCCTGAACCAAACAAAGGTTCCCACCAATCATCAGCGTCACCCGTACCAGTTAAGGCATGACAAATTACTACCCCATTATCACCTTGAGCATTTAACTGTCCCCAGGTGCGATAAGCAACTTGAACCCCAATTAATACTTCGCCGCATTCAAGTTTAAATGGCACTGTAAGCTGGTAAAACTGGGTTTGCGCTGAGATAAAGTTTGGGTAGATCATATCTGGGAGTGGGGGAATGAGGAAGCAGAGGAAGAATAACTATTGTCCAATGCCCATATAACTAACTCCTAACTTGCCGAAATGCCTGCTCAAAGTCCTCTTTAATATCATCGATATGTTCAATTCCCACTGATACCCGCACCAAATCGGATGTCACACCTGCCGAAAGCTGTTCATCATCACTTAGCTGTTGATGGGTTGTGGAAGCGGGATGAATGACGAGGGTTTTAGCATCACCAACATTTGCTAAATGACTCGCCAACTTTAGATGATTAATAAAGGCTTTACCTGTCACCAATCCACCTTTGATGCCAAAATTTAAAACTCCCCCAAAGCCATGCCGGAGATATTTTTTCGCTCGTTCATGATAGGGGTGATTGGGAAGTCCCGGATAATTAACCCATAATACTTGCTCTTGCTGCTCTAACCACCTAGCCAATTCTAGGGCATTGCTCACATGCCGATCTACGCGCAAAGAGAGAGTCTCTAATCCTTGCAGTAAAAGAAAGGCGTTAAATGGACTCAAACACGGGCCAAAATCCCGTAACCCCTCGACTCTGGCGCGGATAATAAAAGCAATGTTGCCAAAGGAACCACCAGGCCCAAACACTTCTTGGAAATTCAAATCGTGATAACCGGGGGAAGGCTCAGTAAATAGGGGAAATTTGCCGTTACCCCAGTCAAATTTACCCGAATCGACTATTACGCCACCGATGGAAGTACCATGCCCACCAATCCATTTAGTTGCAGATTCTACTACAATGTCTGCACCATATTCAATTGGTCGAGCTAGATACCCACCAGCACCGAAGGTATTATCCACAATTAAAGGGATGCCGTTTTCGTGGGCAATGTCAGCTAAAGCGGCAAAGTCGGGAATGTTGAATTGAGGATTACCAATGGTTTCAACGTATAGTGCTTTGGTGCGATCGTCGATCGCCTGACGGAAACTTTCTGGACGATCTCCCTCAACAAACTTGACGTTAATACCTAAACGTGGTAAAGATACTTTAAACTGGTTATATGTTCCCCCATACAAAAAACTAGTGGAAACGATATTATCTCCAGCCTGAGCGATCGTACTGATTGCCAAAAATTGCGCCGCCTGACCACTAGCAGTTGCTAATGCTGCTATACCCCCTTCTAGAGCAGCAATCCGCTTTTCAAATACATCCGTCGTCGGATTTGAGATTCGGGTGTAAATATTACCAAATTCCTGTAGAGCAAATAACCGCGCTCCGTGTTCGGTGTCGTCAAAAACGTAGGAAGTCGTTTGGTAAATAGGTACTGCACGAGCATTAGTTCCGGGAGCCGGCTCTTGTCCAGCATGAACTTGCAGGGTTTCAAAACGATATTGTTCAGACATCAGCAGTTATTTGAGTTTCCAATTATACAAACTGATAATAATACTATTTGAGCCTTGGTTTGAATTAATCAACGGTAATGCTTAGGGTTGACCGTATTTTAATCTAAAGTATTCTTCACACAAATAATTTTATCTGTTCAAAATACCACAGTCTTGCTGGTATTCATGTACTATTTACTGCTGAATAATTGCTGTAATACTTGGAAAACTCAAGACGGAAATTGAAAAATTGCATAAATTTTCAATTTGCCTCAGTTAAGTACTAGAAAATTTCAATCACTCTGTAATTTGTCTGGATTTAACGGACTTTTTATCACTCAATTCGCTCACCCTTTTGGGTGAGTCATATATCAACCGATCAGATGACCTGACTGAAGGAAGCTGAGATTAATAATAAAGAGGACTCTATTACTAAAGAAGACCGATCGCATTTTACCTAAGAATAAGCTTATGAAACTCACTACTTTAATAAATTCTGCACTTATTTTTGCTTCTATTACTCTTGTACCTGGAATCGCTGGCGCTCAAGTAGCTACTAACAATAGTAGTGAAACAATCGCTATTAACTCTAACAATTTACCTAGTAACTCTACCTATGTTAATTACTTCCAGCCGTTCAATCTAGTTACTTTTGCTTATCAAGGAGGTCTAAAGCAGCACGGTATTCCTAGTGGAGAAACACTAGTATTTGAAACTCAGAACAGAAATATTATGGCAAAAGATTTGGTGAAGGCTGCTGTTAACGCAGATAAATTGCCATCACAACTTTTAAACGACCAAAATTATCTCAGTGCTGTTAATTTACAACTCAACGCATTACCCGATTATGCAGCTGCTGATTGATTGGTTTTTCTTATATTTTTTTAAAAAGCGAAATTGATTAGTATACTATATTTGTGCGCTTGTTACCAATATAAATAAAAGCCTTTTACACACGGCGAACACTGTGTATAAAAGAAAGTTTAATATTGAAGAACGATTTCTAGATTTTGACAGAACTTGTGCCTATAAGTTCTGTTATTCTGTGCTGTAAGTACAGAAAATTGTATAATCAACAGCCTATCAAGCAAAAATTTCGTTTTCTATAGAGAATGACAGAAGTAATTGGAACAGGGAGCCTAAATAACATCGAGTCCATTGAGTTTGAAAAGCGGTGCTTGCACAAAGCCAGAGAAATAGGCGATCGCAACGGGGAAGTCATTTGTTTAGCAAGTTTGGGCAATGCTTATCATTCAATTGGGGAATACCACCTAGCAATTGAGTTTTATCAGCAGTGGTTGGACATAGCGAGAGAAATAGGCGATCGCACTGGGGAAGCCAAGTCTTTGTCTGGGTTGGGCAACGCATATCAATCACTGGGAAAATACCAGCGAGGGATCGAATTTTATCACCAGTGGTTGAGGATCACCAGGAAAATAGGCGATCGCACTGGGGAAGGTATTTGTTTGGGAAGTTTGGGCAATACTTATGAATACCTGGGCAAATACGATCGGGCCATTGAGTTTTATCAGCAGTGGTTGAGTATAACCAAGAAAATAGGCGATTGGACTGGGGAATGCATTTGCCTGGGAAGTTTGGGAAATACTTATGAATCATTGGGGCAGTACCAACTGGCAATTGAGTTTTACCAGCAATGGTTAGAACTAGCAAGATTAATTAGCGATCGCAATGGCGAAGGCATGGCCTTAAGTGGGTTGGGTAATGCTTATAAAGCTCTAGGAAAGTATCAAAGATCGGTTGAATTTCATCAGTATTCATTAGAAATCAGAAGGAATCTTGATGACCAAAATGCAGAAGCAAACGCCTGGTTTAATTTAGGTTTGGTGTTAGAAAAAATTAATCGAAAATCAGAAGCGATGCAAGCCTTTTGCAATGCCCGCGAAATTTATCACGCAATGGGACTTGATGTAAGTCTGCAAGATTGTAACCATGCGATTGAGCTTCTTTCTCAAAATATTTCAACTCTAACATCTCACTTCTGGTTTGGGAGATGGTTTAGTCATTTGTCGCAGTTGCTCAAAACTGGTTATAACTAGTAAGATATCTCATCACTGACTTAGATAGTGGGAGGATGTTTTAAAAGCATTAGGTAATTTCTAATCGTCAAATATAGATTAGAAAACCCACTTTTAAAATATCCTCTGAATATCTCAAGAGGATGGGTACTTATTGAATACCGCAACTGAGTTATTGCGATCGAAGGTAAACACAGTAAACGGGTCTTTTTGATTTCCTATCTCCATCCCAGGAGTGCCTATAGGCATTTGGGGAACAGATAAACCAGCAACATTTGGCTTTTCTTGAAGCAGACGTTTAATATCGTTGGCTGGGACGTGTCCTTCGATGACATATCCATTAACAATTGCTGTGTGGCAAGATGATAAGTTATCCGGTACGTTGTACTTTTGTTTAACTGTTTCAATTTCAGGCGTGGGAAAGTCTGTAATTTGAAAACCTTGTGTCTTTAAGTGGTCAATCCACCCGCCACAACAGTTACAATCGGGACTGTGATATACAGTGGCATTTAGCGCTATTGGTTTTGATGGTATCTGTTTATCCTGGATGTGCTTAGTGGTACTTACCAGTTGAGCATTACTCATAGAAGCAGTGCTTCCCAAGATCCCCAACACCCCTGTTGTGAGACAAATTGTTAGCACTGCACGGCTCAAAATGGGAAGTAACCATTTTTGCCAGCAATAAATAAACTGTTTGTGCAACATCTAAGGCTTCCTAAATCCGATAAAGCAAAAGCTATTCCTTATTAGTCATCATAACTGCAAACATGTGTAGACGCGTGGGGCTTGTCGCCAGACATCGCTCTTTGACATTCCCCAGACTTGTTTTTAAATTAAAATTGGTTGGAATGAATTAAATGTATATGAAATAGATAAGTACAAAGAATAAAAGAATATTGTCAGAGCGATTATTTGCGGTAGAAAAAATTGGAACAATGCTAATATATTGGTATATACATATTTTTGTAGCTTCTGATGTGTCGTTATAAAAAACCATAGATAAACTACACATCTCTATATTTTCATCCTCTTTTTTTGACGAAGGTACTAAATTATTAACCCATTTGCACCACTTGTAGGACAACAACAAGGTATAGAATTACTCACTCAGGCTGTCAGACAAAACCGGGTTGCTCCGGCGTATCTATTTGTGGGGCCAGATGGTGTGGGAAGAAGTTTAGCAGCAAAGTGCTTTGTAGAATTGCTATTTTCTAGTGAGATGGGAGTCACTGCGACTTTACAAAACCGTTTGCGTCAGGGGAACCATCCAGCTTTGTTGTGGGTGCAACCGACGTACCAATATCAAGGACAACGATTAACAGCAGTAGAAGCGGCTGAGAAAGGACTTAAGCGTAAAGCCCCACCTGTAATTCGGCTAGAACAAATTCGGGAAATTACCGAGTTTCTGAGTCGGCCGCCCTTGGAAGCACCAAGAAATGTGGTGGTGTTGGAAGAAGCCCAAACAATGGCAGAAGCCGCAGCCAATGCTTTACTTAAAACCTTAGAAGAACCGGGACAGGCGACGTTAATTTTAATTGCACCTACACCTGAGTCTGTTTTGCCAACTTTGGTGTCACGCTGTCAACGCATTCCTTTTTATCGCTTAGATGCACAGTCTTTGGCTGTTGTACTTACACAAACAGGTCATGAAGGAATTTTGCAAAATCAGGCAGTACTGAGTATAGCAGCTGGTAGTGCGGGAAGTGCGATCGCATCTTACGAGCAATTACAAGCTATTCCCCCTGAGTTACTCGAAGACTTGAAAAAAGCCACTGCTTCATACCGCAAAGCCTTGGAGTTAGCCAAAAAAATTGATAAAGATTTAGATACAGAAGCCCAACTGTGGTTAGTTGATTATCTTCAGCAATTCTACTGGCAGCGTTGGCATCAACCCAGTATTATTAACTACCTAGAACAATCTCGCAAATACTTGCTTAGTTACGCTCAACCCAAGCTAGTTTGGGAATGTCTGCTTTTATCTATGTGTAAAAAATAAAATAGGAGTCCTATATTACTTAAATCATTACCGTAGTTGATGACGAAAAGTTAATAATTCGTCCCCCTTCTGCCATCTGTTGCGCGGCTTGTTGGCAAGTAAAAAAAGTGCCATTAACGTTAATGGCAAAAATCGCGTCAAAATCTTCTTCTGATGACATAGATTAATCTAGTTTTTTTGATTCACCTAACTGATTATCTGCTGTTAAAGTACTATACCAAGGTTAAATTTAGCGATCGCACTCATGTTGGGCATTGGGCATTATGTATAGGGTTATTCTCCTTGTCCCCTCAACCTGAATTAAGATTCTGGAACGATCGCAACACCATCTCTAAGATTGAGCAACCCTGAGATAATAACTTTATCTTCTGGCTGTAATCCTTCAATCACTTGGTAATTATTATTTTTGATTTCGCCTAGCTTCACGCGCTTTTGCCGAGCTACTTCTTGAGATCCACCTTGGGGAGATGTTTCGGTTTCAACTACATAAACAAAAGTGTCCCCACCTACACGAGTCATTGCTGTTGTGGGGATTAAAATTCCGGGGCGCTGATTCCAAAATAATCTAGCTCTTACCAATTGATCTGCATGTAGCTGACCGTTCGGGTTGTCAAAAAGTGCTTTAACAAGTATCCCTTGTGTTTCATTATTAGCACTAGGTGCAATGAAAAATACCCTACTTCTACCCAATTTTTGACCTTGTGTATTCATCACTTCCACTGGCATTCCCTTACGCAATTGCGGCCCTTGCTGTAGTGGCACAGAGATATTGACTTCTAAAGGTCGATTTTGGGTGAGATTAATTAATTGTGTGGAAGTATTAACTAAATCGCCTACTTTCACAGCCATGTTACCAACTGTGCCATTAAAGGGAGCGGTAATTTTGTCGGACTGGATTTGTTGTGTTTGAGTATTTGCATTAACTTGCTGTAAGGTTTTTTCAGCCTGCAATATGTTGGCTCGTTGTGCTTGAATCCTAGAATCAATTGCATCAAGACTAGTCTTAGCATTGGCGAGCCGATCGGCAAGCTGATTGCGAGTTTGTCGAGAGACGGCTCCTTGTTCAGCTAGGATGGAATACTTTTCGTAGGTCTGCTGATACAATTGCACATTCGCAACGTAGGATGAACGTTGGGATTCCAGAGATTTGAGTGCAGCGCGGGCATTTTCCAGTTGCAATAAAAATGCTTGAGGTGCGGCATTGTTAGGAGCGATCGCAGCTTGTGGTGTACGATCTACTTGGATAATTGGCGCTCCTTCGGGGACTAAATCTCCCGATTTGACAAATATTTGGGTAACTTGACCCTGAATCCTCGGCTGGAGGATAATTGAGCGCTGGGACTTCAGGCTAGCAATAAAATCTGAACTTTCCTCAATTATGCCGCTTTGTACTGTGGATATTTTGACTCTTACCCCTTGAGGTTGAGTGTTAGCAGTTGCAGGCGCTGAATTTTGGGGAGTGAGCAAACGCCAAACTAGGGCTGTTCCGCCCCCTAACAACAGTAGTGCAGGTAAAAATAACCAAAGCCACCGCCGCTTTCCAGAAGGTGGCTCAAAAGAGGTTTGTGGAGTTTTGTCTCCATAATCAGTTTGAGGCTCAGGGGATGTCATGGCTTATGAGGATAAGGAACAAATTAACTAGAATTACATCAAAATTTCATCTGTTGATATTGAAATTACTGATTTAGCATGAGGTTTTGTGACAAATTATGTGTTACCCCATCCAAATATACAGTTTTGATGATTCTGTCTAAATCTACCGAAAGGTGAATCCGTTCCTTAAAACCTATATAAATCTCATATAAATCTCACTTGTTTCTTACTTCTGCTGGATTTAAATCCCCAACTTATTCAAGAAGTCGGGGTTCTTGGCAGCACCTTTGCTCAGATCGCTGTAATAACTGTTCCCGCACTCTCATTGGCCAATCTATCCACCGCACATACGGCATAAGTTCCCGCTTGTTGGACGGTAGCAAAGGTTGTGCCAGCCGACAAAATTCGTTGAATTGTCCAAGTATCGCCAGTTTGCCGATAAAGTGTCCAAGAACGAACTGGCTGATTATCTCCAGGCTGCCAACTCAGTTTGCGGTTATTGACTTGTAATCCAATGGGTGGAGGGGGTGGTGTTATATCTTGCCAAGGCAAAGTTGGCGGTAGCGCAGGTTTGTTATAAAGCAGACTTTGGAATTTATCAGCTATGCCCTGACTATTTTCCGTCAAAACAGCGAGATTAAAAAAGATATTGCCCAGTGACAAACGTCCCGCTTGGCTACGACTAATTTTCACCTGCTTTTCAATCTCATCACTCTCTCGACTCTTATTGCTTGGTTCTGTCAAATTGTTACCAGCGTAAACGTGTCTTTGCTTTGTGTTTACCTGTGTCCACCACTGTAGCAACGCCGAATAACTTTGTTGTGGTTGGTCTGTACGCCAGTAAAGTTGAGGCGCAATATAATCAATCCAGCCTTGTTCTAACCATTTCTTCGAGTCTGCATACAGCACGTTGTAAGCATCTAACCCAGTAATCCCAGTGGGTTGTCCGGGGCGATAAATCCCAAAGGGACTAATACCAAATTTTACGTCGGGTTTGGTTGTTTTAATCCCCTGGTAGAGGCGCTGTACCATTCTGTTAACATTGTCCCGTCGCCAATCGCTAAGGGTGAGTGTACCACCGCTTGCTTTATATGCAGAGTATGTTTTTTCATCGGGGAAAGACTGCCCCTCGATGGGATATGGATAGAAATAATCATCTAAGTGAATGCCATCAACATCGTAGCGCTTCACTACATCGATAATTACGTTGTAAGCTCTGTCTTGAACTATTTTTAGTCCTGGGTCCATCCAGCGTTGAGTTTTCCACAAATAAACGCTTTCTGGATTAGTAGCTGCTATGTGGGGACGGACTGTTTTCGCTGGGTCGGTGGAAGTACTGGCGCGGTAGGGGTTGAACCAAGCATGAAGTTCAATATTGCGCTTGTGACATTCTGCGATCGCAAACGCTAAAGGATCGTAAAATGGTTCTGGTGCTTTCCCCTGAGTTCCTGTAATCCAAGCACTCCAAGGCTCTAATTGCGATTCATATAAAGCGTCTCCCTCTGGTCGCACTTGGAAAATCAGGGCATTAAAGTTTAGTGCTTGTAATTTAGTAATAATCTCGGTGAGTTCAGCTTTTTGTTGAGCAACAGGAAGTCCTGCTTTGGAAGGCCAATCACCATTCCACACAGATACAACCCACGCCCCCCGAAATTCCCGACTATGATTTAACCTAACGCTACCGACTGGCGTTGGTGTCGGTGTTGGTATTGGTGTCGGCGTTGGTATTGGTATTGGTGTCGGCGTTGGTATTGGTATTGGTGTCGGCGTTGGCGTTGGTATTGGCGGCTGTACTAGATAAATAGAAGCTATTTTTTCTGCCTGACCTAAATACACCAAAGCTTGATAAATAATCACTGCCACATCTGCACGGGTGGCTGCAAGATTGGGATTGAGTAATTTGATATTTGGGAAACTAACCACCAATCCAGCACTAGTGGCAATAGCTACCTGATTTTTACCATACTCAGGAATTTGAATATAATCTTGATAAATTTGTGGGAGTGCTGAGAGGAGGTCGGGTTTTATTTTGGTGGCAATTTCTAAGCCTGCTACCAAGGAAACTAAAACTTCCACTCTAGTAATTCGGTTAGCGGAACGGAAACTTTTATCAGGAAACCCGCTTATAAATGCTTTTTCGTAAGCTGCTTGAATGGCGGCTGCTGCCCAATAACTAGTTGGAACATCAACAAAGGGGATATACTGACGCTTCTTGGTAACTGTCCCAAATGCGTTGGCGACGATGGCGGCAAATTCAGCACGAGTGAGTGAGTTATCGGGGCGATAGGTGCCGTTAGGCAACCCACTAACAATACCACGTTGGGCTAAGGCTGTAATAAATAAGCGTGCCCAATGGTTTTGAATATCCGAGAAGGAAGTAGCAATAGATACCATTGTTGATTGCAGCTAGCTGGCCTTGATTTTGATTTCCTTAGTTAATTTAGCAATTTTCTTGGCGTAGGCATAGACAGGCGTAGGCATCGCTGCTGCAATATCTTGTAAACTTTGTTTGGGAATTGGGAATTGGGAATGGGGAATGGGGAATTGGGAATTGGGAATTGGGAATTGGGAATTGGGAATGGGGAATGGGGAATTGGGAATCGTCTCTACAATAATCAGTTTTTCGTAGAGACGGCGATTTATCGCGTCTTTATGATATTTATCGCATTTTTACGATCTAGAATCTCCATCAAAAATCTTAACTGAACCGTATTGCCCCTACTCCCATCTACTAAGTAGGATTTGCAGCTTGGTCAGGAGGATTTGAGTTAGAACGCGCATTCAACGATAGCATCACACGGGAAATGCCACTGAAAATAATGCTGATACCAACTAGTGTCCCAAGAAGCCAGGGCGCATTGAAGGGCCACTGAAACCAAATCATTGCACCTAATACCAGCGTAATAATTCCATTACTTAGTATCCACGTCCAGTTTTGTTGCGGGCGTAACTGGAATGCCAGAATTAACTCGAATGTGCCTTCAGTTACCAAAAAGGTACCAAGTAACAGGGTCAGTGTAAGAACACCCGTATAAGGATAAACGAATAACATTATGCCCGTTGCAATATAGAGTCCGCTTAATAAAAGTTTCCAAATGAAACCTCCGCGATCGCGGGTTTGAGTGGCATACACTAGTTTTGTAAATCCGGCGAAAATCAAAATCGCCGCAATCCAAGTTTCAGCGAATAGGGTGGTGAAATTAGGCGCTGCGATCGCAATCACCCCCACAATACTCAGGAGAACACCAGTTATCAGCGCTCCATTAACATTCTTGTTATTATTTCTAGAAATGTCAGTTGTCATATAAACTTTTCCCTAACTCTACAATTACGTTAGGGAATTTATCAGTCACAGCATAGAACCCTAAGATAGACTCATCGGTATTAAATTTTCAGTAGTCACTAGCCCTCATAAGAGTTTTGCAAGACCGCTTAGGCGTTCATAAACAGAGATAAGGCGATCGCCTTCAAGTTCAACAGAAGTATTAGGATAATTCTGAATGGCTCCAAGCAGTGTAACTTCACCATTTTGTTGAATAGATGCACTTAAAGCACTTCGCAGCGCCTGCTGATCTAGTTGTCCTACAGGAGGGTGAACTACCTCACCAATTTGGGTAACTAAAATTGGCCCTGCCCAGCTAGACAGTAAGTTATTTAAAAAGGCAGGATCGGCTTTTATTGGGGCTTTCAATGCCTTCCGAGCTACTTCGGGGTCTTGTTTAGCCGCCTCTAAATAAGCTTGTAATGTCGGGGTAGTCTTGCCAGTTTCTGTAAACTGACTTAATTCTTGAACAGAGATTTGCCCCTGAAAAGTACCATATTTTAAAACAACTTGCTCGGCAGCATTCGCATTAGTACTAGACAGGAGAACAATAGCACCTAAGCCTAAAGCTACTGTTTGACTGAGTAACTTAGTGAATTTCCTATTGTTTAATCGATTGAAAATTTGATAAATCTGCATTTTGTCTAACTTCTAATCTTAATGATGTGGAGTGTAAGCTGATAATCTTGTAATTTGCACATTGTGATTTATTCAAATCATTGTAGCCCGCGTCGAGCGTGCAAATTAAATGCAGGACAGCTTACCTAGGCAAAAAATGCCCAAGCGTTATATTATTTTACAAAATTCCTGCTGGAGTAGAGGCGTACAAATGTACGCCTCTACTCGCAATTTGTTGCAAATATCTTTGG
This sequence comes from Nostoc sp. 'Peltigera membranacea cyanobiont' 232, assembly GCF_002245985.1. Classification (NCBI taxonomy): domain Bacteria; kingdom Bacillati; phylum Cyanobacteriota; class Cyanophyceae; order Nostocales; family Nostocaceae; genus Nostoc; species Nostoc sp. 'Peltigera membranacea cyanobiont' 232. The sequence continues at coordinate 490 of NZ_NOLK01000014.1, read as the reverse complement.
AAATGGTGTTATTTTCTAAAAGTCTTCATTAGGCGAAGCTGCTTGAGGTAAAATTGACTTATCTTCATCTAAAGTTGGTGCAGGTATGCCCAAATGCTTCCTTGTAGATTCTTCAGCTAGCTTTCGATCTTGCTCATTCTGGAACTGACTCTCATCTAACAAATGAGGGTTTTTTGCCGCTTGATCTCGGCTTGGTCGATAGCCATTTTTCCACCTGTACTTCCAGTCCATAATTTGAAAGGCAGATATACTGCAATTTGATTTCCTAGTTTTTCATAGTAGGCGCTTAATGGAACATGACACTCCTACTAGAGGTTGAACCCGCATTTCTCACAAGCTTGAAATGCAGAGGGGCAGAGGGGCAGAGGGGAAAGAACTTGTACAATAACTCTCCTTTGCTCCCCTGCTCCCCTGCTCCCCTGCTCCCCTGCTCAAGAGTACAAGGTTTTAAGAGATGTGGTGAGAAATCCGGGTTGAAGAGGCTCATTCC